>DAOQRQ010000081.1:0-9747 GCA_035355815.1 Ferruginibacter sp.
TTTATTTCATCTACCACCGCCGGATCAAGTAAGGTGGTGGTATCGCCCAGGTTTTGTATTTCCCCTTCTGCGATCTTTCTTAAAATGCGGCGCATTATTTTTCCACTACGTGTTTTAGGAAGGCCGCTTACAAATTGTATCTTATCCGGCTTGGCGATGGGGCCGATAACCCTTGTTACGGTTTGCAGTATGTCAAGTCTGCGCTGGTTCTCATCGCCGTGATGGCCATTGTAGATCACATATGCATAAATGCCCTGCCCCTTTACGTCATGCGGATAACCCACCACGGCGCTTTCCACCACGCCGGCGTGCATGTTAATGGCATTTTCCACTTCGGCGGTACCAATGCGGTGGCCGCTTACGTTTAATACATCATCCACTCTTCCGGTGATCCGGTAAAAACCATGCTCATCTTTTAAAGCACCGTCGCCGGTGAAATATAAATTTTCATACGTAGCGAAATAATTCAGCCGGCAGCGTTCGTGGTCTCCGTATGTTGTTCTTAGAATGGCAGGCCAGGGCGCTTTGATGCAAAGATTTCCTTTCAACAAACCATGCTCATCTTTTTCGGTTATCTCGTTTCCATTCTCATCAACCAATATGGGTTGCACACCCGGCATGGGTAATGTTGCCCAGGATGGTTTTGCCGGGGTGATACCTGCCATATTGCTGATCAGGCAGCCGCCGGTCTCCGTTTGCCACCAGGTATCCACGATGGGGCATTTTTTCTTTCCCACATGTTCATCGTACCAATGCCATGCTTCTTCATTGATGGGTTCGCCAACGGTGCCGAGGATTTTTATGGAAGAAAGGTCTTTTCCTTTCAGCGGGTCCAGTCCATAGCTCATCAAACTGCGGATGGCAGTGGGAGCCGTGTACAGGATATTCACTTTGTGTTTGTCAACAATATCCCAGAACCTTCCGGCATCGGGCCAGGTGGGGATGCCTTCAAACATCAGGCTGGTGGCGCCTGCCGAGAGCGGACCGTAAATGATATAACTATGACCGGTTATCCAGCCAACATCGGCTGTACAGAAATGGATCTGACCTGGTTGGTATTGAAATACGTTCACAAAAGTATAGGTCGTCCATACCATATAGCCGGCGCTGCTGTGTACCACGCCCTTTGGTTTACCGGTGCTGCCGGATGTATATAAGATGAACAAGGGATCTTCTGCATCCATTTCTTCGGCAGGAAAAGAAACCAGCCCGTCTTTTTCCACCTGCGATTCGGCAAATTCCATTTCATCCTCCCACCACACATCTCTTCCCTTGATCATCGAAACAGGAATTCTTGTCCTGGTATAAACAATAACACGTTTCACTGTTCTGTTCCCGATCAGGGCATCGTCGATAACTGATTTTAATGGAATGTCTTTTCCGCCACGGTAAGCCCCGTCGCAGGTAATGATGAATTCGGCCTGTGCATCATACAGCCGGTCGGCAATGCTTTGTGCACTGAATCCGCCGAAGATCACCGAATGAATGGCTCCGACCCTTGCACAACCCAGTACGGCATAAGCCAGTTCGGGCACCATACCCATATATATACAAACACGATCTCCTTTTTTAACACCGTTATTGATCAGCATCTGCGCCACCTGGCAAACACGCTTGTGAAGCCTCGCATAAGTAACCACCCGAACTCTTTCCTCCGGGTTATTGGGTTCCCAGATAATGGCGGGCTTATCGGCCATGGTCTTTAAATGGCGATCGATGCAGTTTTCGGTGATGTTGAGCTTACCGCCCGCAAACCATTCCACTTTTGGTTCTTTAAAATTCCAGACGAGCACGTTATCCCATTTTTTACGCCAGAGAAAATTTCCGGCAACAGAACCCCAAAAACCTTCCGGGTCATCCACGCTTTTCTTATAATGTTCGTGGTATTCTTCCAATGATCTTACCTGGTAGGGATATGACATAACAAGCGGTTGTTTTAGTTTGACTTCAATTTAATATATTTATGCTTAGTACTTCCCAAATTTCGTATAAAACAGAGACATGACTACTGCGCCGGTAAAAGGAATTGGTAAAATAATTTTCTCGTCTTCCCTGGGCACCCTTATTGAGTGGTACGACTTTTACATTTTCGGGATGCTGGCCAAGACCATCTCGGTTCAGTTCTTCCCCGAAGGAAATGATACAGCAGCTTTGTTGAGTACCCTGGCCATCTTTGCCGCCGGCTTTCTTGTTCGCCCTTTTGGCGCCCTGGTATTCGGCAGGCTGGGCGACCTGGTGGGAAGAAAGTATACTTTCCTGCTCACGTTGGTGCTGATGGGAGGCTCCACATTTTTGATCGGCCTTGTTCCTTCTTATAAAGCCATTGGCATAGCAGCGCCATTGCTGGTTTTATTATTAAGATTGATACAGGGCCTTGCGCTTGGGGGTGAGTACGGAGGCGCTGCAACGTATGTGGCTGAACATGCGCCTGAACACCGGCGGGGATATTTTACGGCGTGGATACAAACCACGGCCACGCTGGGTTTGTTTGTTGCATTGGGGGTTATCATGCTGGTGAAGTCGAATATGAGTGATGCAGCATTCACTTCAGAATGGGGCGGATGGCGTTATCCTTTCTGGATATCGATATTGCTGGTGGGTGTTTCCATCTACATCCGGTTAAAGATGAGTGAATCTCCGATGTATGCTGCGCTGAAGAAAGAAGGAACCACTTCGGTAAATCCCATCAAAGAAAGTTTTGGCCATAAGGCAAATTTTAAAATGGTATTGCTGGCTTTGTTTGGGGCTGTAATGGGACAGGGGGTTATTTGGTACACCGGGCAGTTCTATGCACAATCGTTTTTAGAGAATACGGTAAAGCTGGAATTCATGCAGAACCGGGAGATATTGTTATGGGCCATCGGACTGGCAACACCTTTCTTTTTATTCTTTGGCTGGCTGAGCGATAAGGTCGGACGAAAATGGATCATGCTTACAGGGATGCTGCTGGGAGTGATCTTTTACCGGCCGATATTTAATACATTTCTGAAAGACGCAGCCATCAATCCGCAGCAAGCCATGCAGAAACTTAGGGTTTCACAAAGTTCCAATACAACGGATACATTATCTTCTCATTTTTCTTTAAGGTATGTTACACACACCAATACCAATTATATTCTGCCCGATGGTACTGGCTTTTCTGAAAAAAGAAGCGATACGCTGTTGGTAACAAATGCCAGCATCTATCCTCCTTTAAGCGCCCTGGTTGATAGTGAAAAGCCGGTCCTTAAAGCCCTGCCCGATTCAAAGCCTTCCTTTTCCAATATTGTACTTACCCCTTCAATGAAATGGAAATTTGTTTTCCTTGTCTGGATCATGATCATCTTTGTAACGATGGCCTATGGTCCTATTGCGGCATTCCTGGTAGAGCTGTTCCCAACGAAAATAAGATATACGTCGATGAGCCTGCCTTACCATATCGGTAATGGTGTGTTTGGGGGGCTGGTGCCGTTTATTGCAACATTGCTGTCAACAACATTTGTAACAGATCCGTTGGTAGGGCTTTGGTACCCCATTGGCGTGGCGGCATTGTGTTTTATCATTGGAGCCCTGTACTTAAGTAATAAAATTGATAAAGACGTTAATGATTAAATCTTACCACAAAGACACACAGAGAAAACACAAAGTTTCACAGAGTAACTTTGTGTATCTACGTGCCTCCTTTGTGATTCTTTGTGGCAAAAAAAGAAAATAACATGAACCAGCTAAAACAGATAATGGGCTTACTATGGATGGTTATTGCTCCGGTGATCATTTATTTTTTGGTAATGGGTGCTGTGCATAATATCGGCGAAGGAACCAAGGACATAAACAAACCCATTCCCTGGATCATCATCATTGCCATATTTACCCCCATAGCAATGGGGCTGATGATATTCGGCTGGTATGCATTGAAAGGAGAGTACGACCACTTGCCGGAAAGCTCCGAAGAGCTTTAATTAAAAATTTTACAATTCTTAAACAATTGGGGCTTGTATATGTTATATACGTAAGTAATTTTGCGGCAGCAATGAGGAAAATAGCTACCATACTACTTGTCATTTTTGCCCTGGTTCAGGCGGGGCCGGTATGTTGCACCCTCTTTTCAGAAACAACAGCCATTTTTATTGCAGACGAAGAAAAAGCACAGGAAAAAAAGGAAACGGACAAAAAAACCGAGAAGAAAGACTACATCGCTTTTCAGAATCAACTTCCTGGCCAGGGCAATCTTATAAACACTTCTTTTCATCGTTCTGAAAATATCCAGTTGCCCCCATACCTGGAAAAACAAAACCCTCCTCCCAATTTTTGCTGATCATTTAACAGCTGTTTGTTACCCGTACATACGGGTGCCTGCTTGTACATATAACTGATCAACAAAAAAATCATTATGTCGATAAATGGAAATCCGGTGACCAGGATACTGAACCTGGTTAAACTGGAACAGGAAGAAATCACCAGTGTATATTTTTATGCTATCCTGAAGGGACTCATACAACTTTCGCTGCCCTTAGGCGTGCAAACCATCATTGGATTTGTATTAGGAGCTTCCATGAGGGCTTCGCTGGCCGTACTCATCACGCTGGTAGTGGCGGGAGTACTTGCTGCAGGATTGATGAAGGTGAACCAGATGAAGATCATCGAAAAAATTCAGCAAAAAATATTTGTACGTTATTCCTTTGCCTTTGCTGAGCACATTCCCAAACTCGATCTGAAAAAGGCGGATAGCTATTACCTGCCCGAACTGGTAAACCGTTTTTTTGATATCCCGATTTTGCAAAAGAGCCTTTCTAAAATCCTGCTTGATATACCTGCAGCATCCATACAGATATTATTCGGGCTTATGTTACTGTCGTTTTATCATCCTGCTTTTATACTGTTTGGGTTTATTCTTGTCATCTTATTATGGCTTATCCTGCGCTATACAGGCAACCGCGGCCTGCAAACCAGCATTGAAGAAAGCAATTATAAATACAAAGTGGCTGCCTGGCTTGAAGAAATGGCCCGGGTGGTAAAATCAATGAAACTGGCCAGGTCAACGGGTCTTCACCTGCAAAAAGCCGACGAACAGGTAACGGGTTACCTGGATGCCCGGAACAGGCATTTTCGTATCCTGTTGTTGCAATACAATGTGCTGGTGATCTTTAAAACCCTTATTACCGGCGCCATGCTCATTGTTGGTACCATGCTATTGGTAAACCAGCAACTGAATATCGGCCAGTTCATCGCTTCGGAAATCATCATACTACTGGTATTGAACTCGGTGGAAAAACTCATCATGACACTGGGTAGTGTTTACGATACACTGACATCCGTGGAAAAGATTTCAAACCTCACCGATAAGCCGGTGGAAGAAAACGGAAATATTGAATTAACGGAAAATAGTAAAGGGATAAGTCTGGAGATGAGGAACCTGCAGTTCAGTTACGATGAGGAGACCGATATATTGCGGGATATTTCCCTGCAGGTAAATGCCGGGGAAAAAGTTTGCATACAGGGCAATGACAGTTCGGGCAAATCAACGCTGCTTCGGGTAATGGCCGGCGCCTACCAGGGTTTTAAAGGCAGTTTTTTGCTGGATGGATTGCCGGTGGGCAATTACAACCTTTCTTCACTCCGATCACAAACAGGAGTATTGCTTAATCAGCAGGATATTTTTTATGGCAGCTTGCGGGATAATATTCTTTTGGGAAACACTTCCATAAGTATGGAAACGGTGATTGAGTATGCGGCTAAAACAGGATTGAATGATTTTATCAATACCCTGAAATACGGGTACGATACCATACTTGACCCTACCGGCAAACGGCTGCCGCAAAATGTTAAACATAAGATTCTGTTAGTAAGGGCATTGGCAGGCAGTCCCCGGCTTTTACTGCTTGAAGAGCCCTGGATGAATTTTGAGAAAGACCACCGCAGGCAGCTCATGCAGCTTTTACTCAAATTGAAAAATACCACGCTGGTGGTGGTAACAAATGAGGAAGAATTTGCAGGCTTTTGCGATAAGCGGATAACCATTGAAAAAGGAACAGCCATTGTTTCACCTGTAAAACAGAACAATCATGACCAACAATAAAATAAATTCATACGAACATATTTACCTGCACAAAAGCCAAAGCCGTGTAAAGCGATGGTTCTTTGTTTGTGTGCTGGTATTTATAATTTTTCTTTTTCTTCCCTGGACGCAGAATATCCGGGCAAGGGGATCAGTTACCACCCTTTACCAGGAACAGCGCCCGCAACAGGTGAATACCCTCATTGGTGGCCGGGTAATGAAGTGGTTTATTAAAGAAGGCGATTACGTTAAGGCAGGCGATACCCTGGTTCAGTTAACGGAAGTAAAAGTAGATTACTTAGACCCTAACCTGCTGAATCGCACTAAAGAGCAACTGGAAGGTAAACAACTGTCGGTGGAGTATTATAAAAACAAAGTGGGTGTTACGGAACAGCAGATCGGCGCCATCAATTCAGGTCTTCAGCTGAAATTAAACCAGTTGCAGAACAAGATGGGTCAGTTACAAATGAAAGTACAGGCCGACAGTGCAGAGGCCATTGCTGCCAATAATGACTACCTGATTGCTGCCAAACAATACAACCGGCAAAAAGCAATGTACGACAGCGGACTGGTATCGCTTACTCAATTAGAAACCCGCAATCAGCAGTATCAGAATGCAATGGCCAAAAAAATAAGCGCTGAAAACAGGTTAGCCAACAGCAAACAGGATCTTACCATTGCCCGGATTGAAATGAGCGCATTGCAGCAGGAAAATATTGAGAAGGTTTCCAAAGCACAGGGTGAGCAGTTTCAATCGCTGACGCAAATTGCCAGTGGTAAGGCCGAAATCGCCAAACTGGAAAACCAGTATGCCAGTTACAACCTACGCAACGGCATGTATTATGTTCTGGCTTCGCAAAGCGGCCAGGTGGTAAAGGCGCAAAAAGCAGGCATCGGTGAATTTGTAAAAGACGGAGATATGATTGCAGAGATAGTGCCAGATAAAATTCAATATGCCGTGGAAATGTATGTGCAGCCGCTCGACCTGCCCCTGGTAGCACCGGGGCAAAAAGTAAGATTTCTTTTCGATGGCTTTCCTGCTATTGTGTTTAGTGGCTGGCCCAAAGCTTCTTCCGGAACATTTGGTGGGGTGGTTACCGCTGTTGAAAGCAATCTCAGCATAAATGGAAAGTTCAGGGTGCTGGTGAAAGAAGATACAACCGACAAAGCCTGGCCAAGGGAACTAAAGATGGGCGTGGGCGCCCAGGGCATTGCCCTGCTGAAAGATGTGCCGGTATGGTACGAACTGTGGCGTAATATCAACGGCTTTCCGCCCGATTATTACAAAAATGAAAAAGCAGCAACAAAAAAAGAAAAAAAATGAAACCGGTAAAATATTTTTTATTCCTGATTGCAATAGCTTTACAGTTGGTTGCAAACGGACAGGACACACTGAAAAAATTATCGGCACTGCAGGTTCTCGAAATTGTAAGGCAATATCACCCCATAGCAAAGCAGGCCGATATTTTTGTAGAAAAAGCAAAGGCTGATGTTCTGATTGCAAGAGGTATGTTTGACCCCACCATACAGAATGAAGCATCGCAAAAAACATTTGATGGAATTGATTATTATAATTACAACCGGCCTTCGGTAAGTATTCCAACCTGGTTTGGGGTGGAATTAACGGCCGGACTGGAATATTTATCGGGCAGCCGCACAGACCCGGTTGAAACCAGGGGAGAAAGCAGTTATATCGGCATCAGTATTCCACTTGCGAAGAACCTGCTCATGGATAAGCGAAGAGCCGCCCTGCAATCAGCAAAGATATTCCGAACCGCATCCCAGGCAGAAAAAAGAAATATGCTGAACAACCTGTTACTG
This sequence comes from Ferruginibacter sp., assembly GCA_035355815.1. Lineage (GTDB taxonomy): Bacteria > Bacteroidota > Bacteroidia > Chitinophagales > Chitinophagaceae > Ferruginibacter. The sequence goes on from DAOQRQ010000081.1 coordinate 7,856, forward strand.
GATGCCACAACGAGCTATTGGAACTGGGTAAAGCAATACCAGGTGTACCGGATAATGGAAGAGGCGGTTACGGTAAATGAAAAAAGGCTGGCTATGGTGAAAATGGCTTACCGGCTTGGCGACCGGCCCGCCATTGATACTACCGAAGCCCTTGCACAGCTTCAACAGTTTGAATTGCAGAAAAGCCAGGCATGGCTTGAGTTTCAGAATACGGGGTTGGAACTTTCTCTTTACCTGTGGGCAGCCAACAGCACTCCATATAATTTACCCGAAGGAATCGTTCCGGCTGATGAATTAGCTGCAATGGATATAAGTACCTTATTGCTTCCTGAATTGAATGCGCTGCTTGAAACAGCAAGGAACAATCATCCTGAACTCCTTATATACAATTATAAGCTGGGGGTGCTTGGTATTGAAAAAAAATTAAAATTCCAGGAACTGTTGCCCAATGTTAACTTCCGGTACAACCAGCTGGGCAGAGGGTACGATGTATTAAAAACAGCTACCGGGCCTTTGTTTGAAAATAACTTTCAATACGGGTTAACCCTGGGTATACCATTGCGTTTGTCGCAGGGAAGAGGCGAATACAAAAAGGCTATGCTTAAGATAACCGAAACAAAACTTCAGCAAAATCAAAAAATGCTTCAGGTAGAGAATAAGATAAAAAGTTATTTTAATGAACTGCTGGCGCTGCAAAGCCAGGTAAGCCTGCAGGAGAAGGCCTGGAAAAATTACCTGGCCCTGCTAAGGGGTGAAGAAGCCAGGTTCCGGGCAGGTGAAAGTTCCCTGTTCTTAATTAATGCAAGGGAAAATAAAACCCTGGAATCATTACAGAAGTTACAGGAACTTAAAGCAAAATATTTTATCACAGAAAACAAACTCAAATGGGCTGCAGGCTCATTGATGCCATAAAAAATAAGTTATGAACGGAATATTGCCCTGGATTGTATTCAACATTTTTGTATTGCTGATGCTGGCCATCGACCTGGGTGTGTTTAACCGGCAGGCAAAAGCAATTTCTTTCCAGGAGGCATTGACCTGGTCGGCAGTATGGATAGCACTGGCCCTGCTTTTTAACGGATGGATATATTACAGCATGGGAGAAAAACCAGCGGTGGAATTCCTGACGGGATACCTGGTGGAAAAATCACTCAGCGTGGATAATATTTTTGTATTTGTACTCCTCTTCAGTTTTTTTAAAGTACCGGAGGAATACCGTCACCGGGTTTTGTTCTGGGGAGTGATTGGCGCTTTGATCATGCGGGCCATTTTCATTGGAGTGGGTGCCGTGCTGATCGCCCGGTTTCACTGGATTATCTATATATTCGGCATTTTCCTCGTTTATACCGGGTATAAGATGTTTAAAAAGTCGGCTTCTGATATGCACCCGGAAGATAACCCGCTTGTACGCTGGTTCATTAAAAGAGGCAAGCTGACGAATGAATACCATGGCACGAGATTCTTTGTTAAACTGAATGGAAAACAACTGGCTACCCCTTTTTTTCTTTGTTTATTATCCATTGAATTTACCGACCTGATATTTGCAGTTGATTCCATTCCTGCCATCTTTGCCATCACCAGCGATCCATTCATTGTATATACGTCCAATGTATTTGCTATTCTTGGTTTACGGTCATTGTACTTTGCTTTGGAAGGGGTCATTACAAAATTTCCATACCTGCGGTATGGGCTGGCTGTTGTCTTGGTATTTATTGGATGTAAAATGCTGCTGGTGGATGTGTATAAAATACCGGTGATCGCTTCGCTTGGATTTATTGGCCTTGTTATTACCCTGTCGGTACTTTGGAAAAAACCTTTGGTGAACTCAGAATAGAAATCAAAGCTTAGCTCTATTAGGGGATAGAATAAAATTATTATTCCAACGCCTTGCA
>DAOQRQ010000082.1:0-9695 GCA_035355815.1 Ferruginibacter sp.
CATTTATGCCCTTTTCGTATGTGTACAGGTTGCTGAGGGCGCCTTTATCTTTGTAACGGATCTTGGTAACAGCTTCCATTCCATCGGAAATACCATCGTATTTTATCCAGTTCAGACCGGTAACCTTCATTTCGGTTCGGTTCAGATCGTCTTCTTCACCCAGTACCACGGTATTGGTTTCGGGGAGTATTTCGGTAACAAAAAAGGGTTTGCCCAGGGCAATGTCAAGTCCTTTGCGTTGTCCAACCGTGTAAAAAGGATAGCCTTTGTGTTTGCCCAACACCCTGCCGGTTTTATCTATGAAATTTCCGCCGTTTACTTTTTCTTCCAGCCCGTCCACTTTTCTTTTCAGGAAGCCACGGTAATCGTTATCGGGCACAAAACAGATTTCGTAACTCTCATTCTTTTTTGCCAGTTCGGGATAGCCAAAATCATGGGCCATCTGGCGGATATCTTTTTTGTGATAGGTACCCAATGGCAGTATGGTACGGCTCAGCAGGTCCTGCTGCAATCCCCACAGGGCATAGCTTTGATCCTTTGTGTCGTCAATTCCCTTGCGGATAAAATACCTTCCGTTGGTATGCTGATGTACCTGGGCATAATGGCCGGTGGAAATGAAATCGCAACCCATCGCATCGGCTCTTTTAAGCAGTGCACGCCACTTGATATGCGTATTGCACATTACACAGGGATTGGGGGTTCGGCCGGCAATATATTCTTCTACAAAATTGTCGATCACAAAATCGCCGAACTCGTCGCGGATATCTAAAATAAAATGCGGAAATCCGTGCTGCACCGCTGCCTGCCGGGCATCATTAAAACTGTCGAGGTTGCAGCAGCCGGTCTCTTTTTTACCGGTGGTGCCCACGCTGGTTGCATAGTCCCATGTTTTCATAGTGATGCCCACTACTTCATATCCTTCTTTATGAAGCATCAAAGCCGCCACGGTACTGTCGATACCACCACTCATCGCCATCAAAACCTTTCCTTTCTTACTCATTTTTTCTCCTCAGAATTTGACTGGCAAAGATACGGGTTAGTTAATAGTTAATGGTTCATAGTTCATTGCCGGGGTTTTTGATTTTGGGAATTTCTCAGGGGCCAGGCCTCTTAATAACTTATGACTTTTAACTTATAACTTTTAACTTATTTTGCATCCATGCAGCAATACCTGAAACTTTTACAGCATATCATTGATACCGGAACCGATAAAAGCGACCGAACCGGCACCGGCACTCGCAGTGTTTTTGGCTACCAGATGCGGTTTGACCTGAGCGAGGGATTTCCATTGGTTACCACAAAAAAAACACATCTTAAAAGCATCATTCACGAATTGCTTTGGTTCTTACAGGGCGATACCAATATTGCTTACCTGAAAGAACATAATGTAAAGATCTGGGACGAATGGGCCGATGAGAACGGCGACCTGGGGCCGGTTTACGGCAAACAATGGCGCAGCTGGCAGGGAGCAGATGGAGTAGAAGTTGACCAGGTGAAAGACCTTATCCACCAGATAAAAAACAATCCCGACAGCCGCCGCATGATAATCAGCGCCTGGAATGTGGCCGATCTGCCAAAGATGAAACTGATGCCCTGCCATTGCCTGTTTCAATTCTATGTTGCCAAAGGAAAATTAAGTTGCCAACTTTACCAGCGCAGCGCTGATGTGTTCCTGGGTGTTCCTTTCAACATTGCTTCTTATGCACTGCTCACCATGATGATCGCCCAGGTTTGCGACCTGGAGCCGGGCGAATTTATTCATTCCTTTGGCGATGTTCACCTGTACAGCAATCATTTTGAACAGGCCAACCTTCAATTAACAAGAACGCCCTTTGCTTTGCCCACGATGAAGATCAATCCTTCTGTAAAAGATATTTTCAGTTTTAAATTCGAGGATTTTGAGCTCCTGAATTACCAGTCTCACCCGGCCATTAAGGCGCCCGTGGCAGTTTAATCCCTGGTCCGACTTCCTCGTCTGACCAATAACCCATATCCTGCTGGTCTGACGAGGACGCCAGACCAGGAAAAGGCATATTTTTCTGCCCTGCTGCATATTAATCTATCCACTTTTTCGTTTTATGAAGAGGAAGGATATCTTATGAAAAAAACTGCCACAACCTGCTTGTTTACTGTTTCCATTTTATTTGCCGCTGCACAGCCGTCAAGGGATACCACATTAAAAGAGCAGAAAGAAAATGTCATTAAAGCAACAACCATTATCCAGGTAGAGAACCTTGGTGCCATCATCAACACCGAAAACCCCGAGATGCGGCCAACCATTTCTGCCGATGGCAATCTTTTATTCTTCATCCGCCAGAACGACCCGGCCAATATTCAATACGCCACGATACCCAACTCGCAGGATATCTGGTATTCCATGCGGGACAGCATGGGAAAATGGTCGCCAGCCAAACACCTCAGTGCAAAAGTGAATGCATCGCATTACAATGCCGTGTTCTGGATTTCGCCCGATCTCAACAGGATCTTACTGAAAGGCTCATTTATAGACGGGCAGTATTATGGCATGGGTGTAAGTATGATCCATAAACGGAGAGACAACAGCTGGACGGATGCACAAATGCTTAAGATCCGCAATTTTGGAAAGTTCAATATGACACCGCAGTTCGGCGCTTCTATGGGACAGGATGGTAAAACCTTGTTGTTTTACATGACCGATAAAAAAGGAAGTTTTGAAAACGACCTCTATGTTTCTTTCCTGGAAGGAAACGATATCTGGACAGCGCCCAAGAGCCTTGGTAAAAAAATAAATCTTCCCGATTATAATGAAATGAGTCCTTTTATTGCGGCCGATGGAAAGACGCTTTATTTCAGCAGCGACCGCCCCGGGGGAATCGGCGAGAACGATATCTGGATGGCCAAAAGACTGGATGACAGCTGGACAAAATGGAGCGACCCGGTTAATTTGGGCAAGCCCATCAATACAGAAGGGTCGGAAGCATTTTTTACGCTGGATGCCGGCGGCGAGTATGCATACTTAACATCAAGCAACGGCGCTTTTGGCGCCAGCGATATTGTTCGGGTTAAATTACTGGAAAAAGAAAAGCCGAACCCGGTAGTACTGGTAAGCGGCAATGTATATAATGCAAAAACCAAACAACCACTGGAAGCTTCGCTTGTGTATGAAACATTACCCGACGGAACCGAAGTGGGAAATGGTACTTCCAATCCGGCAGACGGGTCCTTTAAAATAGTGTTGCCATACGATAAGAACTACAGCATCCGGGCATCGGCAGATAAATTCTTTGCCATATCTGAAAACCTCAATTTAGATTCGCTGATCAAGGCAGGGTATAAAGAAATTCACAAAGACCTTTACCTGGTACCCATTGAGATCGGGCAGGTGTTCAGGCTTAATAATGTGTTCTTCGATTTTGATAAATACAGTTTAAGGCCGGAGTCGTTTGTGGAGTTAGACCGGGTGGTTGCCTTCCTGAATGAATATCCCAATATAGAGATTGAAATGAGCGCTCATACCGACAGCAAGGGCTCGGATGAATACAATATGACCTTGAGCCATAACAGGGCCAAATCGGTGAGAGAATACATTATATCGAAAGGAATTGCTGCCACCAGGATCATATCGCAGGGTTATGGCGAAACCAAACCGGTGGCTGATAACAATAATGACGATGGTACCGATAACCCGGAAGGACGGCAATTGAACAGGCGGGTTGAGTTCAAGATATTGAAGAACTAAGAATTCAAAAATCAAAATTCAAAAGTGGCCGGAGCAGGTAAGTTCCTTATTTTTACTTTTTAATTTTGATTTTTGAATTTAATGATCTCCTTAATTGTTGCCGCAGCAGAAAATAATGCCATTGGTAAAAACAACCAGTTGCTCTGGCATTTGCCCAACGACCTTAAATTTTTCAAGAACACTACCTGGGGTATGCCCGTGATCATGGGGCGTAAAACATTTGAATCGGTGAATAAACCATTGCCGGGAAGGTTTAATATTGTGATCACCCGCCAGGCAGATTGGAAAGCAGAAGGAGTTATGGTGGCAGCTGATCTTAATGATGCATTGAAGAAAGCGGAAGAAACAAACTGCAAAGAGGCATTCATCATCGGTGGCGGGGAGATTTATAAACAGGGTTTTGAGATCGCCGGTAAAATTTACCTTACCAGGGTTCATGCAGCATTGGATGGAGATACTTTCTTTCCTGCCATTGATGAAAGCAAATGGCAACTAAACGCAAGCCAGGATTTTGTTGCAGACGATAAACATAAATTTGCCTATTCCTTTCAAACCTGGGTGAAGAAATAATTCTTAATTCTTAATTCTTAATTCTTAATTGCACTCCCGTTTTCAATTAGCAAAAAAATACCTGCACTATTACCTCACTGCTTCCAACGGTAAGGGTCATGGTGTTCATTCTCCTTTTGTGTTTAATTTCATTCAGCATGTTTTAAATGATAAGAAGAATTATCCCTGTTATTCAATTATTGAACAGAAAAGAAAAGAACTGCTCAGCAATGAAACCACTATTGAAGTGGATGATTTTGGCGCCGGTTCGTCGGTCATCAAAACCAATAAGAGAGTGATAAATGATATTGCCGCTTCATCGCTCAAGCCAAAAAAATACGCACAGCTCCTGTTCAGGATAGCGCAATATTATAAACCAAAAACCATTCTTGAACTGGGTACTTCCTTTGGTATCAGTACTGCTTATCTTGCTTCTGCGGATCATATTCCCGAAGTTTATACCTGTGAAGGGGCTTCTTCCATAGCAACGGTAGCCAGGCAGCGTTTTGGAGAACTTGGCCTGAAGAATATTCATCTTGCCGAAGGTGATTTTGCCAATACGCTGCCAATCCTTTTAGCACAACTCGGTAAAATTGATCTTGCCTTTATCGATGGTAACCACCGAAAAGAACCTACCTTAAACTACTTTCAACAATTATTAAACCATTCAACGGATTCCACCCTATTAATATTCGACGATATCCACTGGAGCCCCGGTATGGAAGAAGCCTGGGAAGAGATCAAACAGCACCCGGCAGTGAGGTTAACGATCGATCTTTTTTTCATTGGCATTGTCATACTCAGCCCTGATATCAGTCATAAACAGCAGTTCTCGGTCCGATTTTAATTTTTCTTACATTTGTTGCAATTAACTGACTATGATAATTGGTGTTTTAAAAGAACCTTCTCCCGAAACCAGAGTATCCCTGCTTCCAGAACATATTGCAATCCTTAAAAAATGGAATGTAGAAGTGTGTATTGAACAGGGTGCCGGTGAAAATGCATTTGCCAATGACGGCAAATATGCGGAGGCGGGCGCCAGAATGATGAGCCGGGCAGAACTGATCAGCACCGCAAAAATTATCCTTTCATTAAATAACCCGGGCAACGATACGCTGTCGGCATTAAAGCCGGGAAATATTTTGCTGGGTGTTTACCAACCTTTGTTCAACCCCGGACTGATGAAAGACCTGGCTGAAAAAGGCATTACCGTTTTCAGTATGGATATGCTGCCACGCACCACCCGTGCACAAAGCATGGATGTATTGAGCAGCCAGGCGAACATAGCCGGTTATAAAGCGGTGTTGCATGCAGCAAACTTATTCCCGAAATATTTTCCCATGTTTATGACGGCGGCCGGAAGTATTCCGCCGGCAAAGCTATTGATACTGGGCGCCGGTGTAGCAGGACTGCAGGCCATTGCAACCGGCAGAAGACTGGGCGCCGTGGTGGAAGTTTTTGATACAAGGCCGGCCGTGAAAGAAGAAGTGATGAGCCTGGGTGCAAAATTTGTGGAAGTGGAAGGAGCCGCCGATGCCAGCAAGGCCGGTGGTTATGCCGTGGAGCAAACGGAAGATTTTATGAAAAGACAGAAAGCAAAAATTGCCGAGAGTGTGGCTAAAGCAGATATCATCATTACCACGGCACAGATACCCGGCAAGAAAGCACCCATATTAATTACCGCAGAAATGATGGCAGCCATGAAGAGCGGTTCGGTGATCATCGACCTGGCGGCTGCAACAGGTGGCAATACCGAACTGACAAAGAACAACGAAACAGTGATGCACAACGGCATCCGCATTGTAGGCAATTCGTACCTGTCGTCTACCATGCCCAGCGATGCCAGTAAATTGTATGGAAAGAACATTCTCAACTTTTTGCAGTTGATGATCACCAAGGAAGGCGAACTGAACCTGAATTTTGAAGACGACCTGGTATTGGGCACCTGCATCACCGATAATAAACAGGTCGTACACGACCGGGTACGGGAAATGATAAATTAACGTTATGGAAAATATTTTAAACTGGATATCGGACAACCAGCAGATCATCTACATCGTCATACTGATGATATTTGTGGGTATTGAAGTGATCGGGCGGGTACCCAGCGTATTGCACACCCCGCTCATGAGCGGCGCCAATGCCATACACGGCGTAGTGATCATCGGAGCCATCATTGTAATGGGAAAAGCCGAATCCGATAATTACCTGGCATTGATACTTGGCTTTTTAGCAGTGATACTCGGCACGTTGAATGTAGTGGGTGGATTTGTGGTTACCGACAGAATGCTTGAAATGTTTAAGAAGAAAAAGTGAGTACACTAATTATACTAATTACACGAATTCACGGATCAACCAATTAACAGATTAACGAATTAACAGATTAACCAATCAACGGATTAACAGACACAATGCAACTGAACTTACTTACGATATGCTACCTGATCGCCAGCGTTACATTCATACTCGGGCTGAAGATGCTTTCCAATCCTGCTTCGGCACGCAAAGGGAACTTGGTTGCTGCCGCCGGTATGACCATCGCCATCATCGGTACCATTTTTCTTTATGAAAGTGAAGGACAACGGCTGCATAATTACGGATGGATATTCGGCGGGCTGCTGATCGGCGGAATTGTTGGAACCCTCGCTGCTAAAAAAGTAAAGATGACGGCCATGCCGGAAATGGTGAGCCTGTTCAACGGAATGGGAGGAGCCTGCGCTGCATTGATCTCTGCTGCAGAGTTCTATCATATTTATAAAGTACACCAGGATGCTCCCGGCACTGCTTTTTCTGATATTGTTTCCGTGGGTACTTATATCACTATTGCAGCGGGTGCTATCATCGGAACCATTTCTTATACCGGGAGCATCATCGCCTGGGGTAAATTAAACGGACGGGTAAAAGATTATTCGTTCAAAGGTCAGCATATCGTGAACATGATCGTATTGCTGCTCACCCTGGTGGCAGCTGTATTTGCATACCGTTCCACGCTCGACAGCATCTTTATTCCTTTTATACTGATCGGTTTCTTTGCATTCATCTACGGAATCTTATTCGTGATGCCGATCGGCGGCGCCGATATGCCCGTGGTGATCTCCTTACTCAATTCATTTACCGGCGTGGCTGCAGCCTGCGGCGGATTTTTATACGATAACAAGGCAATGCTTACCGGTGGCATATTGGTTGGCGCTGCTGGTACCTTACTCACCATACTCATGTGTAAAGCCATGAACCGTTCGCTTACCAATGTATTGATCGGTTCTTTCGGCGGCGGTAATAAAACTGCTGGTGCAGCAACGGGTAAAGCACAGGGCAATTATAAAGAGATAAGCCTGGCCGATGCAGCCATGCTGATGAGTTATGCAAACAAAGTAATGATCGTTCCCGGGTATGGCCTGGCAGTGGCACAGGCACAGCATACCTGTCATGAGCTGGAAAAAATACTTGAAGAAAAAGGGGTGGAGTTCAAATACGCCATTCACCCGGTGGCAGGCCGTATGCCCGGTCATATGAATGTGTTGCTGGCAGAAGCCGATGTGCCTTATGAAAAACTATTGGAAATGGAACAGGCCAATGACGAGTTCAAAACCTGTGATGTGGTGTTGATACTGGGCGCCAACGACGTGGTGAATCCCGCTGCTAAAAATGATCCTTCTTCCCCCATATACGGTATGCCCATTTTAGAAGTGGAGCAGGCCAAAACCGTTATCGTAAACAAACGAAGCATGAAACCCGGATATGCCGGGATTGAAAACGATCTCTTCTTTCAACCCAAAACAAGTATGCTGTTCGGCGATGCAAAAAAAGTGTTGCAGGATCTTTGTGCCGAAGTGAAGGCGGTGTAGGGTTTCAGGTTTGAAGTTTTAGGTTTGAAGTTTGTAGTTTTTGGTTACCAGCTTCGGTAATTCTATGTAACATCGTTGTGTCACTCACTTGTACATTTTGTCCTTATTTCAACTTTCATTTAAGCGAAGGTTGTGCTACCTGATTTATGGAGATGAGTTGTTAATTATTCTCCAATAAACATTTCTTACACACAGCCGTTTTTGGTTTTATCGCATTTTTATAAGCGATAACCCTAAACTGTTGTATGAGATGCATTCTGCTCCTCTCTTCCTTTATTTTTTCTGCAAATGGCTTTAGTCAGCAACACCTGCTGCGTGGTAAAATAATAAACAGCAAACAGGAGCCACTTGCCTTTGCCAGTATTGAAGTAAAAGAAGTTAAACTGGGCACCGTTACAAAGGAAGACGGAACCTGGTCGTTGGACCTGGAGCAAGGGAAATACGAACTGGTGATAACCCTGGTGGGTTACAAGCCGCAGGTGATAACCGTTGTGGTAAATAAGAAAGGCACCGAACAGAATGTGATCATGGAACTAGCCGCTTCCAACGATCTTTCCGAAGTAATAGTCAGAGGAAGAGACCGGGCAGAGGAATTCATTCGCCAGGTGATCCGGAACAAAGAAGCTATTGAAAAGGCTGCCGGGCCTTATTCCTGCCAGGTTTATATCAAAGCCCTGCAGGAAGATTCGATGCCGGTGAAGAAAAAGAAAACGAAGGAGAGTGATTCACTTTTTAAAGCCAGGCAGGCTAATGCGCTGCTTAACCAGATGGCCATGGCGGAGATCGTCATCAAATTAGACCGGGGCAGCGGAAAGAATAGTAAAGAAGAAAGAACCGGAGTTACAAAAAGAGGCAATACAGAGAGCCTGTTCTTTCTTTCTGTAACCGAAGGCGATTTTAGTTTTTATAATAACCTCGTTACCGTTCCTTCTGTTTCTCAAACCCCTTTTTTATCACCGCTTAGCTACAGCGGCTTGCTGGCTTACCGGTTTAAAACGCTCAAAACCGAAACAGTGAATGGCCGGAAAATATATACCATCAGTGTAAAGCCAAAGCAATTGAGCAATTCAACCGTGGAAGGAGAAATAACCATTGCCGACAGTTCCTGGGCGGTATTGCATACCAAACTCCGCTTCCCAAAATATCATTTAACCGAGTATGATTTTTTTGAAGTGGAGCAGCATTACAGTTTCATTAATGATACCGCCTGGATGATCACCCGGCAGGCATTTACATACAATGCAGCATCAGGGAAAAGAAAGGCATCGGGCCGTACGGTGGTTACCTATAACGGTTTTGAACTGAATAAACAGTTCCCTAAAAAACATTTTGGCGTGGAGCTAAGTTCGGCTGATAAACAGGCCTATGAGCGTGACAGCCTGTTCTGGCAAACAAACCGAACCGAGCCTTTAACGGAAAAAGAAGTGCGGTTCATTAATTATAAAGACAGCATCTATCGGGCCACACATACCGAAACCTATCTTGATTCGGTGGACAGGGCAACCAATAAAATAACCTGGCAGAATATTTTATATAAAGGACAGAATTTTACCGATCACAATAAAAGAAGAACCTGGCACCTG
>DAOQRQ010000083.1:0-9587 GCA_035355815.1 Ferruginibacter sp.
TGCTTTTTCTTTTTTGCCTGGATCTACTAAATAAGTGCCGGTGAATTTTCCAAAAGCCGGAAGTACGGCATATTTTTCTGTAAAATAAAAGCAGGGGAAACGCAATGATTGTTTGCCCAGCCCCTTAATGCTTACCGCCGGGTGAATATGACCGCTGAAAATATATTCCTCACCGGCAGCCGTATGATCTTCCATGTGATGAATGAAAACAAAATTATTTTTTTTGCAATGATGCAGGGCTACTTCTATGCCGGCGTCTGTATACCATTGTTCTTCAACAATATCGTGATTGCCTTTTATAAGCAGGAAATGAACGTGTGGAAAATCATTGCGCCATTTTAAGAACCAGTCGTGTTCCCTGTTTTCAATGCTGTGAAACAGATCGCCTACGATGATCAGTTGCCCGGGTTTAAAGAACTGGATGCTGTCAACCAATCGCTGCATATCTTCTTTGGTAACAGCGGGGGGAATGGGGATGCCGCTTTTGCGGAAATGCCCCGTTTTGCCGATGTGCAGGTCGGATAATATCAATGCCTTCTCCTGCTCCCAGAAAACTGTGCGGTTGCAATGCAGGATAAAGTCATTGTTGTGGATGGTATGTTTTATAAATGCCGGCATTAACTGGTTTCTTTTTCTAATTGAGCCTGCATCCGTTTTACCCTGTCTTCCAGCTGTTCGGAACTCATGTTCTCCCGCAAGCTGTCAACCTTTAATGGAAAGCAGAATGGCGTTAACTGTTGTGGCCAGGTGATAATAATATTGCTTTTCTGTATCCGCTGAAGCATATCTCTCAGCCTGCCTTCTTCCATCTGCTGTTCAAACACTTCGGTATATGCCTGTTTCAGTAAAATATTATTGGGTTCGTACTCTGCAAACACTTTAAACAATAAGGAGGCGGATGATTGCAAATGTCTTGCTTTTTGTTTTTCTCCCGGAAGCCCCTGGAAGATGAGTCCGCCAATAACTGCAATATCCCGGAACTTACGCTTGGCCATTTCGGTGCTGTTCACGCTTTTCTGAATGTCATCAAATAATCCTTCTTCACTGAAGAGCTCATACACATTACTGTCGTCAACCGGGATCGGCTGGTCACTCAGCAGTTCAAAGCCATAATCATTCATGGCAAAAGAAAAAGTGATGGGCATGATGCGTCCGATGCGGTAAGCCAGGATGGCCGCCATGGCTTCATGAACCAGCCGGCCTTCAAAGGGATACACAAATAAATGGTAGCCGTCCTTGGTCTCAATATGTTCTAGCAGTAATTCATTTTCTTTTGGAATCCGGCTTAATTCATTCTGCAGTTTAAACAGCGGTTTTAAAACCTGCAACTCTTCTATATTATTTTTCTTCTGGCTGGTATCCAGGGCTTGTCGTAGCTTTTTGCCCATATTGCTGCTCAGGCTCATTCTTCCTCCCATCCAGCTGGGAATAATGCTTTTTTTGGAAGTTGATTTTTTTACGATCACCGTCATTTCTTTGATCATCACCAACTCTAAATTTCTTCCGGCAATGGTGAACGAATCTCCGGGATCAAGCCGGGAGATGAACCATTCTTCGATCATGCCAATATAACCCCCGCTCATGAATTTCACTTTCAGCATGGCATCGCTTACAATGGTGCCAATGTGCATGCGGTGGCGCATGGCAATACGGCGACTGTTTATTTTGTGCAGGCCACCGGGCATTACTTCCACTTTCCTGTATTCGTCGTATTGATTCAATGCCTTACCACCGGAAGTGATGTGCAGTAATATTCCGGCATATTCATCTTTGGTAAGTTCGCTGAAACAAAAAGTGCTTTTTACTTCTTCAAAGACCTGCTCCGGGTAAAAGCCATCACCCACCGCCAGCGTACATAAATACTGGATCAGCACATCGTAACATAAAAGCACCGGCGGTTTGCTTTCGATGAAATTTTCTTCTGTTGCTTTTTTTAAGGCAGCGGCTTCCACCAGTTCCAAACTATGTGTTGGTAAGAAATAGATCTTACTTACTGCATCCGGACTGTGGCCGCTTCTTCCGGCTCTTTGTAAAAACCGGGCAACACCTTTTGGCGAGCCCACTTGTATCACGGTTTCCACAGGACGAAAATCAACACCCAGGTCAAGGCTTGCTGTACAAACCACTGCTTTTAATTTTCCTGTATGTAAGTTATCTTCCACCCATAGTCTTAGTTCCTGTTCTATACTGCCATGATGTAAAGCCACTGCCCCTGCCAGTTCAGGCGCCGCATTCAGCAACGCCTGGTACCACATTTCGGTCATGCCTCTTGTGTTTATGAATACCAGGGTTGTTTTGCTTTCATGAATAATGGGAATGATCTTATCCACCAGTTTTATTCCCAAATGCCCGGCCCAGGGATATTTTTCTATTTCATCGGGGAAGATGGATTGTATTAGGGTTTGTTTATAGAGGTTGGCTTTAATGATGACGCCTTCCTTTTTTGTTGGAGAGAGCAATACATCTTTTGCTTCATCCAGGTTCCCAATGGTAGCCGAAATTCCCCAAACTGAACATTGAGTATTGTTCATTGAATATTGAACATTTATTATCCTGCTAATCGCCAACTCCACCTGCACCCCTCTCTTTCCTCCCATCAGTTCGTGCCATTCATCCACGGCAATTATCTTTAACGTCTTGAAAATTTCAGCATTATTTTTTTGCGCCAATAGCAAGTGCAGGCTCTCGGGTGTTATGATCAGCACTTCGGGCATATTGCGCTTTTGCTGTTCCCTTTCTTTTATTTCGGTATCGCCGTTGCGGATACCTACCCGCCAGCTCATACCCAGTTGTTCAATGGCTTCCTGCATGGCACGGGCAATATCTTTTGCCAATGCCCTTAGTGGTGTTATCCATAAAAGTTGTAAGCCGTTGTTTTTTTTGGTTTGATATTCTTTGGGATGCCGGTCAATGAATTGGATCAATGCTCCCAAAAAAACAGAATAGGTCTTGCCACAACCTGTGGGAGCGTTTACCAGGCCGCTGTTATTATCCATAATGTGCTGCCATGCCTGTTCCTGGAAATCAAAAGGCTTGCGCTGGTTTTGAGAAAGCCAGTGGGCGATTGTTTTATAACCGGGGGATTGGTGGAGCTGCATAATTGGTCATGCAAATTAACTATTGAAACGGTCTTATTGCTTCAATTCTCAGTGATGATCTTCTGCCTGAAATTTTTACAGGCTTTTACGAGCAGATTCAACTGCCTGTTTTCCTGCAGCTTCAGCTTATCAATGTAGATCGCTGAACCCAGTTTGTTTCTTTCAAGAAAACGAACAGCCATGTAACGGTCATGCCACCTGCCGGCAAGAATTTGCAGCTTATCAAGATAGTCTGCATCCAGCCCCGTACTTTTTTGAAGCCTGGCCGGTAGCGCATAATACACATACGTCATTTTTTTGATGCTGATCCGGAAGCGGTGAATATTTTTTTTATCTGTCCGGTCATTGATCAGGTTTTCTGCATTGCTTGCCTTGCTGATAAAATATTTTTTCAGTTCTTTCTTTTTTGGTTTGTGTCCGCTCAGACGGAGTTTCTTTTCTGTTCTTTCAACAGCCGCCCGGTACCCGGGCATCTTATCAATGAATTCAGTTTCTGCCAGGTTCTCATTTTCGGAAAGTGCGGTAAGCAGTCTGCCTGAGCAGGAAACTGTTTTAAAGAGGCTCCTATTAATATAATTCTCTCTCAGGATACCGGCATCATTGAATAATTTCCGAAGTACCTTTCCGGAATATTTTTTTTTGCCATTCATTTTACCAAGGAAAGCAAGTACTGCCCGTAATTTCTTGATATCCACCCTCAGGAAATGAATATGCTCCTGTTTTTTTGTTTCAGCAAACCCATACAGGTTTTGTTTGATGGCGGCGAACCGTCGGGTAATATATCCGGAAAGAAACGACATGGAGAAAGAGTGTTAAAGGATCCGGAACAAAATTATCCTATTAGGAACAGTTGTTTTCTCCCATTCCCGGGTTTCTTTTGTATGAAGCCTGGTCAATGCGAGGATAAGTTGCGTTAACAGACTCTATTTTCTTATTTTTGCACTCCTTTTAAAAGTCAGGAATCATGTTCAATTCGTTAAGTGAAAAATTAGAAGCAGCCTTTAAGAATATTAAGGGCCAGGCCAGGATCAACGAACTCAATATTGCCAATACCGTTAAAGACATCCGCCGGGCGCTGGTGGATGCCGACGTGAACTATAAAATAGCCAAGGATTTTACCGACCGCATCAAGGAAAAGGCCATGGGCGAAAAAGTGCTTACGGCGGTTAGCCCGGGCCAGCAGATGATCAAGATCGTGCAGGATGAACTGACCGAACTGATGGGCGGTTCAGAAAGCGAATTCAATGTGAATGGGAACCCGGCCGTCATTTTAGTGGCGGGCCTGCAGGGTAGTGGTAAAACAACATTCAGCGGTAAGCTGGCCAATTACCTTAAAACGAAGAAAGGTAAATCTCCCTTGCTGGTGGCAGCAGATATTTACCGTCCGGCGGCGATCGATCAGCTGGAAGTACTGGGCGAACAGATAGACGTGGCTGTTTACAGCGAGCGGGAAAATAAAGATGCGGTTTCCATTGTTCAGAATGCGATAAAAGAAGCGAAGTCGAAAAATAAGAATGTGATCATCATCGATACCGCCGGCCGTTTGGCTGTGGATGAAGTGATGATGACCGAAGTGGCGAATATCAAAGCGGCCATCAATCCACAGGAGATATTGTTTGTGGTGGATAGTATGACCGGCCAGGATGCCGTGAATACGGCGGCTGCGTTTAATGAACGCCTCGATTTCAGCGGTGTGGTGTTGACAAAATTAGATGGCGATACAAGAGGTGGTGCTGCGTTATCTATTAAGTACACCGTAAACAAGCCCATCAAGTTTGCCAGCAGCGGCGAAAAGATGGATACCCTGGATGTGTTTTATCCCGAAAGGATGGCGCAACGTATCCTGGGCATGGGCGATATCGTAAGCCTGGTTGAAAAAGCGCAGGAACAGTTTGACGAAGCAGAAGCAAGAAAGCTGGAAAAGAAGATCCGCAAAAATCAGTTCGATTTTGAAGATTTTAAAACCCAGTTGCAGCAGATAAAGAAGATGGGCAACCTCAAAGACCTGATGGGCATGATCCCCGGCGTGGGCAAACAGATAAAAGACCTGGACGTGAATGACGACTCCTTCAAAGGCATCGAAGCCATGATCAATTCCATGACCCTGCAGGAACGCAGGAATCCCGACATCATCAACCCCGGCCGCAAAGCACGTATTGCCAAAGGCGCCGGCAAAGACATTGCCGAACTGAATGCCTTCTTAAAACAGTTTGAACAGATGAAAGGCATGATGAAGATGATGAACAAAATGCCCGCCGGCCGCATGCCTGGAATGATGGGAAAAAGATAATGCACTTCGCTTTTCAGTTACCGGAATATTATCCTACATTAGAGTTGCTGTAAAACAGCCCGTCTCACCAAGAGACATTGTAATTACGCAGATGATCTTGCTGTCTGCAAGCCAGTTGTTCATTCATAGAAACTTCTCCTCAATTTTTTTTGCCGGGCATCTTTATAGTCAGTAGTGATGCCGGTGCGTACAAACCGACAAAACCGTTTTTATGAATAAGCTAAGCATCCAGGGTATTAAAAGAGATGAGTTTACTGCAGAGGAAATGCAGTTGGCCAAACAGAACAACCTCGAAATTAAAAGTTCCATCATCTTCAGCACTTCCCGCAATATTTCCGAAGAACATAAACTGGATATTGATAAGAACGACCTGCTGGAGTTTGTATTTGAAGACAATACCACCTGGGTAGGCAGTACCGATATCATCCACGATATCTTTCCCAATGCCGCAAAACAAAACCGGGCCGGCGATAGCTTCCCGGTTCCGATGTACCTGGAAACGGGCGACAGCGACCGGGGTGTGTTTGGAACCGTAGCGCTCAAACTGCTGAACGTATTTGCTAAAAAAGCAGTGGCTGCCAAAGTGATCGACATTGCTGCCGGACTGGAAACGAAATTACTGGAGAACCAGAGTGGTGTTTACGGAGTGGATGCAGGATTTCATCTTAAAAAATCCAGGATAACAGAAGCCGTACAACCAAACCTGTTATTCATACACGGAACCAATTCATCTACCTGGGGTTCTTTTGCCGAGATACGGAAGTCGGAATTGTGGAAACACATGCAGGCTGTTTACGGCGCCAACATCTTTGGCCTGCAGCACGAAACGATGACGAAGAGTCCTATTCAGAATGTGATCGGTCTTTTTAAAGAATTACCCAATGCCTGTACGCTGCATATCATTACACATTCAAGAGGCGGGTTGGTGGGTGATGTGCTGGCCAGGTTCAGTAACAGTAACAAAGGATTCACCGATAGAGAAATTGCTTACCTGGAAAAGACGGGCCGCAAAGCAGATGTGGATGATATCAGGGCATTGCAAAAACTGGCTGCCGGGAAAAATATCGTACTTGAAAAATTCATCCGGGTTGCCTGCCCGGCCTATGGCACCACCATCTTATCAAAACGACTGGATCATTTTTTGAACATCAGTTTTAATCTTATTAGTTTGTTGGGCGGCGCGGCAGCTGTAATTGCCACCGAATTCAAAGCCCTTATTTCTGCTGCCGTGGATACCAAGAATGATCCCAACCAGTTGCCCGGGCTGGAAGCGATGAATCCGGATTCTGCCTTTTTAAAAATATTGAATAACCCGGATAGCAATATTGCCGGATCATTGACTGTTATCTCCGGCAACTGCGGTATCAAATTCAACCTGAAAGCCCTGCTCATAATTGCCAGCAAGTTATTTTACATGCGTGATAACGACCTGGTGGTAGATACCCGGTCGATGTACTGCGGTTCGAAAAGAGAAAAAGGGATACAGTATTTTTTTGATGAAGGTCCCGAAGTGGATCATGTACATTATTTCGAGAATAAAAAAACACAGGATGCGCTGCTGGCTGCTTTAAAAGCAACGGATAAAATTCCCGGCTTTACTTCCATGCAGCAAACGGAAGAAGAGATCGCTCAGCGTAATGCCTTGCTGGGGCTGGATGGCGGCGAAGTTTATTCCGACAAGGTTTCAGGAAGCAAGCCCATTGCCATTGTATTGCCGGGCATCATGGGTTCCAACCTGGAAGCCGGTAACAAAAAAATATGGATCAACTATTTCCGTTTCCTGGCAGGAGAACTGACAAGGCTGGATATATCAAAACAGAATATTGAAGCGGTATCGCTTATTAAAACCTCATACAAAAAACTGGTTGATCATTTACGGGCATCGGGTTATGATGTGATCACATTTCCCTTCGATTGGCGCAAACCGTTGGCCGATGCCGCCGCACAACTTAAAGACTGCATCGAAAAAAATCTCAAACACAATCAGCCGATAAAAATAATCGGTCACTCCATGGGTGGCGTTGTTACCAGGGATTTCATCATCAATCACCCGGCCACCTGGAAGAAACTGAATGCATCCAAAGATTTTAAACTGGTATTCCTGGGTGCCCCGTTGGGAGGCTCTTACCGCATCCCCTATGTGCTGGCAGGCAAAGATCCCATCATCAGCCAGCTTAGTAAGATCGACCTGGCACATACAAAAAAAGAACTGCTGGATATGTTCCGAAAATATCCGGGACTGCTTGGCTTGTTGCCCACTGCCAAACAACCGAATGATTTTGCCGATATAAAAACATGGCAGGAGATGCGTAAGGCTTCGCTGTTCGACTGGAATATACCGGATGTAAAAGACCTGGATTTCTTTGGCGCTTACCGGGATAAAGTATTGCAGCAAATGGGCAATATTGAAATGAATAATATTGTGTACATCGCCGGTAAAGATGATGCAACGGTTTGTGGCTTCGAGATAGATGAGAATCTTCCCGACGAAAAAATTGTTTTTAAGAGCACGGCCGAAGGCGATCAGTCGGTTACCTGGGAAACAGGCATACCCGGCAATATTGATAAAACAAGCCAACTCTATTTTGTAGATGTTTCGCACGGCGCCCTTGCCAACGAGCCCGGCATTTTCAATGGCATCGTTGAAATACTGGCAACCGGTAAAACAGAACTCTTCAGTCGTGATAAACCATCTACCCGTGCCGGGAGTAAAGTATTTGATACCATTGAAGAAGAAGTATATGGAACCGATGAGATCAGCCTGGAGAACGAACTGCTTGGGTTGAGATCAAAAGCAAAAAAAACCACAGAGAAAAAAGGCAGGATGCCGGTGAAAGTAAGTGTAAGCAACGGCGATCTTTTTTACAGCAGTTACCCGGTATTGGTGGGCCACTTCTTAACAGATGGTATCACCAGTGCTGAATCCATCATCGACCGGTATTGCGGAAACACACTCAGGGAATGGCATCGCCTCAATTTATATCCGGGTGAGATCGGTACCAGTGAAGTATTCATCCATTCAAAGAATGATTTTAAAGGCACCGTGGTGATAGGATTGGGAGCGCCAGGCAGACTTAGTGCGTTTCAGCTGGCGAGGTCGGCAGAACAGGGAGCCATTAAATATATGCTGGAGCTGAAGAAGATAAAAAACAATCACGCCAATCACGATCTGCCTGCAGATACCGGTATCTCTGTATTACTGATAGGATGTGGTTATGGCGGCCTGTCCATCGACAGTTCTATCAGGGCCATCCTGCAGGGAATACAAAATGCCAATAATAAAATAGAATCACTCAGCCAGGAAGGTTTAAGCACCATTGAGCATATTGAGTTTGTGGAATTGTATGAAGACCGCTGCCTGCAAAGCCTGCTGGTGCTTAATAAAATTGAAGGAGAAGACGATGGGCTCGACATACGCATAGCGGCCAGGCAAATGAAAAAATTACTGGGCTCACGTACCCGTATCCCGATGGATAATATATCCGACTGGTGGAGCCGCATATCCATTTCTTTGTTCAAAGAAGAAAATAAAGAAACAGGTGTAACACAAACAGCCCTGCGTTTTAACAGCAGTACCGGAAGTGCAAGAGAAGAACAAAGAGACCTTCAGTCGAGCCCCGTAATAGTGAACAGGCTGATAGAAGAAATGTCTACAAAGAACCGCTGGAGTGAAGACCTGGCGAAAACAGTTTTTGAACTGATGATCCCCAACGATTTTAAAGACAATATAAAGAAGCAGGCCAATACCATGTGGGTGCTGGATACCAATGCAGCTGCCTATCCCTGGGAACTGTTGCAGGACAGTACCGGCAATGCCAAACCCATGTGCTGTACATCCGGAATGATACGCCAGTTGCAGACGGATAAATACCGGCTGAAGATAAATGCGGCATCGGGAAGTAAGGCATTGGTTGTTGGCGATCCCGATCTGAACGGCAGCCGTTTTGCACCCCAGCTGCCGGGCGCTTTGGAAGAAGCGAAAGCCGTGGCATCCCTGCTGAATGATTTTGGATATGAGATGCCCAATAACTGTATGCGCAAACAGGCTTCGGAAATTGTGCAGGCGGTGTTTAAAGATGAATACCGCATCATGCACCTGGCAGGCCATGGCGTATTTGATGCAAAGAACCCCGATGAATCGGGAATGCTCATTGGCGACAAGGTTTTTTTAAGCACCAAAGAGATTTGCCAGATGAGCA
>DAOQRQ010000084.1:0-9582 GCA_035355815.1 Ferruginibacter sp.
AGAAACTAGTGCCGTAACAGGATGATGCAGGTGCTGCAGTGGATTTGATGATATTAACACAATACTGGTTGATCCTAAAGCAGCAGATCCGTAACCAGCTAAGAAATGAAATGTACCCTTTTTATAGCCTTCCTGATCACATACCGTATTTGTGCCGGCCAGGCCAAAATTGAAAAGGATACTGCCAGGTTGTATAAACCCGAGATATTTACTTCAGGATTTATCGATATTATCAATAACGGGCAGGTCAATGCATCTGCCCGTTTTATTCGCCTGTATATAGGAGAGCCGGGCAAATTTGCCATTCCGCTTTCATTGTATGGCGGCGTTTCTAATAATAATTTTCAGAACCAAAGCAATATGGGGGGTGTGCAGAGAAGTAATGATCACCTGGTTAACCAGTATATTAATCCATTAAGCGGGTTGGTAAATATTTCTGTTGATGGGATCGTCTATTTCAGGCAAACAAGGAAAGTTACCAGAACGGGATTGTTATACCACCTCGGAGAGCGTGTATTAACCGGGTACAGAACCGGGCAGACTGCAGATCCGCAATCCGGCAAACCAATAAACTTTTTGAACAGTTTTGCAACGCTGGGCCTTTACTTTCAAACGGGCGCCTGGGAAAGGAACAATGCAAAAAATGTGGGTGTTTTTTGGATGGCGACCCGGTATATTAGCTGCTATACCAATCCAAAACAGATCAGAGAATTTTTACCAGGGATCAATACAAACGGCCTGTACCATGGTTATTCCATTGGGTTTGGAGTGGAAATCAATAATCTCGTAAACCTGAAAGTGATTTATTACCGGTATGGAAAACAGCCTGAGATCGACTATTCACTCCCCATCTACCAGTTCTCCTTCAACTACTCACTTAAAAATTAGTCACTTAATATTCCCGGTAATGACTGTCGTTATTTTCTTACAGAAAAATTCCCTAAAGTTAAACTACCCGGCTATTCTCGTAAAAACCCCATGCAGAACATAGGGTAATTACACTCTTTATTATCTGTAGATATAATTTGAACTTGCGGCCTACGTTATAATAGGGTATTCGTAACCCCAAAATTACCAAAATATGATGCCGAATGAAAATATGAGGGAGCCTATAAAGGTTATTATTGCCGATGATCATGTGCTGTACCGGGCGGGTGTTAAAACTGCTTTAAGTGCCAAAAAGGACGTAAAAGTGATTGCCGAAGCCGATAACGGGATGCACCTGCTTAATATGCTCAAAATGATCCAACCCGATGTGATCCTCCTGGACATACAGATGCCGATCATGGATGGTATTACTGCCCTGCCCGAAATAAAGAAACTTTATCCCGATGTGCGGGTGATCATGTTGACCATGATGGACGACCACAGTATGATCACCAAACTGATGGAGATCGGTGCCAATAGCTATCTTACCAAAACCAGCGACAGCGAAATAATCTACGAAGCTATAAAGACCTGCTTTGAACAGGAGTATTATTTTAATTCACTCACCAATAAGGCACTGCTTACCAATCTTAAGCAAAAGAACGACAACATGCCCCGGCTTATGCAGCAGGAAGCCCAGTTGAATGATAAAGAGATACTCATCCTTAAACTGATGTGTGAAGAAAAAAGCACCAAGGAAATAGCCGACATCGTAGACCTTAGCCCCCGTACCGTAGAAGCAATAAGGGATAAACTGAAAGTGAAAACCGGCGCCAAAAGCACCGCA
The DNA here is from genome assembly GCA_035355815.1 of Ferruginibacter sp. Taxonomy (GTDB): domain Bacteria; phylum Bacteroidota; class Bacteroidia; order Chitinophagales; family Chitinophagaceae; genus Ferruginibacter. The sequence goes on from DAOQRQ010000084.1 coordinate 1,715, forward strand.
GGATTAATAATGTACGCCGTAAAACATAATATTCTAGACGAAAGCCATTAATAGCAGTTCGTTTCAACTCTGGTCTCTAAAACTGTAATGAAGAATTGCCCCCGGTTTACCGGGGGCTTTTACTTTTAACCCCAATACTGCAACAAAGCTTAATAGTATATTTGGCAAATGGAATACATTAATTACAACGGTAAAATACTGGAAGCGAATAAAGTGCTTATCGGCGCCAACAGCAGGGGCTTACGGTACGGGGATGGATTGTTTGAAACCATCAAGAGCAGGGAAGGCGAACTGCTTTTTGCTGAAGATCATTTTCAACGTTTATGGGATGGGCTGGAACTGCTGCAATTCAGGATACCGGCACTGCTGACAAAGGAAAAATTACAAGATGATATCCATGCTTTGCTGCAAAAGAACAAACACAATAAGCTGGCAAGGGTAAGGCTGATCATGTTGCGGGGTAATGGCGGTTTGTACGATGAGATAAACCACCACCCGGACTATATCATCCAAACCTGGAGCTTGCCCGATAATGCCGGTCAATGGAACAGCAACGGGTTAACCATGGGTATTTATACCGATGCCAGGAAGACCCGGGATCATTTCAGTAACCTGAAACACAATAATTTTTTACCCTATGTAATGGCGGCGCTGCAGGCAAAAAAGCAAAAATGGAACGATGCCCTGGTATTGAACGATGCCGGCAGGGTCTGCGACAGTTCCATCGCTAATATTTTTCTTGTCAAAAATGAAACGATCAGCACGGTGGCGCTGGAAGAAGGTTGTATAGCAGGTGTAATGCGAAAACAGGTGATCAGGCTGCTGGCTGAAAATAATATTAACGTACAGGAAACCGCTGTTCCTGTAGAAGAACTGTTGAATGCCGATGAAGTGTTTCTCAGCAATTCAATATTCAATATCCGCTGGGTGCAAAGCATCGGGGATAAAAGATATTCGAACCGGGTGATCCAGAAAATTTATTCCGACATCTTTTCAACTATTTTGCAATAAGGCTGTTAATATCCTCATTGAGCACTCCAGCCATATGCGATCAGTCAACATCTTTTGGTTCCGCCGCGATCTGCGGCTTGCAGATAATGCCGGACTTTATCATGCACTTCGGTCAGGGCTTCCTGTACTGCCTGTCTTTATATTTGATAAGAACATACTTGATAAATTAGAGAACCAAAATGACCGCCGGGTAGCATTCATTCATGCGGCGTTGGAAGAAATGCAGCTTGCCCTGCTGAAGATGGGATCAACCCTGCATGTTCTTCATTCCACCCCACAGGATGCCTTCAGGCAACTTCTTTCTGAATACCGGGTTGAAAAGGTTTTTACCAACCATGATTATGAACCCTACGCAGTAGAAAGAGACAACTCCATTTCAAAATTGCTGAACGGCCAGGGTGCCAGCCTTCATACGTATAAAGACCAGGTGATCTTTGAAAAGGAGGAAGTGCTGAAAGATGATGGTAAACCCTATACGGTATTCACTCCTTACAGTAAAAAATGGAAGGCAAGCCTGGATGAGTTTTATTTTACCTTTTACCCTACAGAAAAATATTTTAATAATTTTTTTAAGCAGGAACCAATACCCCTGCCGCAACTGGCATCCATTGGATTTAAAACCACAACGGCAGTATTCCCATCTAAGGACCTGGACGATCAGTTGGTTAAAAAATATAAAGAGCAACGGGATTTTCCGGCATTAAGCGGAACTTCAAAACTAAGTGTTCATCTGCGGTTCGGAACTGTAAGCATACGTCAATTGGTACAAAGAAGTATGAACCTCAGCGAAACCTTCCTGAATGAATTGATATGGCGGGATTTTTATCACATGATCCTATGGCATTTTCCACAGGTAGGAAAGGGCAAAGCATTTAAACCAGCGTACGATACCATCGAATGGAGAAACGATAATGGCGAATTTGAACGTTGGTGCGATGGGCAAACCGGTTATCCCATTGTAGACGCCGGTATGCGGGAGCTGAACGAAACGGGCTTCATGCACAACCGGGTTCGTATGATCGTTGCTTCTTTCTTAACCAAACACCTGTTGTTAGACTGGCGATTGGGGGAAGCCTATTTTGCTGAAAAGCTATTGGACTTTGACCTGGCTGCCAACAACGGAGGCTGGCAGTGGGCTGCCGGAAGCGGTTGCGATGCAGCGCCCTACTTCCGCATTTTCAATCCCTACCTGCAAACACAGAAATTTGATCCGCAACTTGAATACATAAATAAATGGGTACCCGAATTAAACGAATTCAATTATCCAAAGCCAATAGTGCTGCATGAATTTGCCCGAAAGCGCTGCCTGGAAGTATATAGTAAAGCATTGAAAAAAGACCTGGCAGCTGGCCTTAGGGATTAAGCAGATCTATAAATACTTCTTCCGGCAAAGCGATGTGCGGATTGGTTTGTTTGAATACTTCCAGTAGTTTTTTTACCGCCTTTCTTCCTTCTTCGCCCAGGGCAATTGAAAAGCTGTTTACGTAAAGATCAATGTGCTTCCGCATCACTTCTTCACTCATTTCCTGGGAATGCTGCTTTACATATTCCGTGAGTTCCTTGTGCTGATGCCGGTATGCATATTCAATGCTTGTTCTGATAAGGCGGTCTGTTTCTTTACTGATTGTTTTATCCAGCGAACGTTTGGCAACGATACCTCCCAGGGGGATGGGGTTACCTGTTTCTTTTTCCCAGTAATCGCCCAGGTCCGTTATCTTCTGCAATCCTTTATCAGCGTAGGTGAACCGATTCTCATGAATGATCACACCCAGGCCCCTGCCTTGTAAAACAAAATTCTCTATTTCATCATAGCGCATGAAAACCTTATTGGTTGCATTCGGGAATGCCATTGAAAACAATAGATGGGCAGTAGTATTGGCACCAGGAATGGCAATGATACACTCTTCAACATGTTGATTTTCTGCTTTGTTTTTTTGAATTAATAAAGGCCCCACGCCTCTGCCCAATGCACTGCCGCTGTTCAATAAAATGTATTTGTCCAAAACCAGCGGCAACACAGCATAACTCAACTTGGTAATATCCAGTTTTCCTTCAGTTGCCCATTCATTAAGGGTTTGTACATCTTCCAGTACCACATCAAATTCAATTCCCCCGGTATCAATTTTATTATTTACCAGCGCATCAAAAATAAATGTATCGTTGGGGCAGGGGGAAAAACCTAAAGTGAGTTTCATTGAACTGTATTTTGTACCCCGTTAACGGCAGGGGTGTTAACCGGTTGATCCGTTAATTGGTTAATTCGTTAATTAGTTTGATCAGTTCTGTGTTCAGGTTCATGATCGCTTCTTTCATTTTCCATTTTGTTTTATCCCTTTCTCCCACATAATTAGAAACGGTTCTTAGCTGGAGGAATGGAATATTCTCCTGTAAACAAACATAATGGAGTGCTGCACCTTCCATTGATTCAATATCCGGATCAAAATGGCTGATGATCTGTTGCTCCTGTAACCTGCTGTCGGTAACTTTATTCACCGTTACGGCTTTTGCCGCATTGAGTTGTATCTTCTTCGTCACTTCGCTTTCATTCAGCAGCCAGCCGTTTGTAAAAGGGAATTCATTCTTATCGGCAAGCCCTGAATCAAAAACAGGAGAAAAAATTTCTTTCTCCTCCGTACCCAGGTCGCCAAAAGCATCTTGTTTTACCCAAAGGGTTTGTCCGGGTACCAGCCGGCGGTTAAATGAACCCGCAATACCAGCCTGGATGATAAGGTCATAATCGATCTGCTGCATCCTTTTTTGCAGGTGATACATGGCCGAGGGCAGGCCCACACCGGAGATCAATACATCCATTCCAGTACCGGCATTGGTAAAAGGACTGATTTCCTGTTCGGTGGCAGCTAACAAAAGAATTTGCATGCCGCAAATTTCGTGGTTACGCTTCATATTTCAGGATTTTGCCGCTACCTTTGCGGAAATTTTGGAGATTTAGATGGTTTATATCACACGATCAGAACATTTTAATGCCGCTCACAAATTGTACAATCCCAAATGGAGCCGGGAAAAGAACGAGGAAGTGTTTGGCAGGTGCGCCAATGAGAACTGGCATGGCCATAATTTTGAGCTGGATGTAACCATTAAGGGAGATCCCGACCCCGATACCGGTTTTGTATACGATGTGAAGAAACTGAGTGTGATCATCAATGAATACGTAATTGAAAAGCTGGACCATAAGAACCTGAACCTGGATGTTGATTTTATGGCCGGGAAAATGTGTTCCATCGAAAACCTGGTGATCGCCATCTGGAACCAACTGGTACCACATCTGCCGGAAGGCGTAAAACTTCACTGCCTGAAATTGCGGGAAACCCCTAAGATCTATACCGAGTACTACGGGGATTAATTTTTGTTTCCTGTAAACAATCCCTAACTTTATTTGTAATTAGCTTCAATAGCAGGTTTGTTTTGAACAGCATACTTCTGTTTCAGTAACCTGCTGCATTGTCCCTGATTAAACAGAAACAATTTCAGATTTTTTCAGTATCAACCGTACTTAGTAAGGATATTTTATCATGAATGAAAAAGTAGCAGTTTACCGTAAAGAGAATTTTAATGCCGCTCACCGGCTGCACAACCCGGCATGGGATGAAGCCACCAACGACCGGGTATTCGGCAAATGCAATAACCCTAACTACCACGGGCATAATTATGAACTGATCGTGAAGCTCACCGGCGAGCCCGATCCGGCCACCGGTTATGTGTACGACCTGAAACTGCTGAGCGACCTGGTAAAAGAAAATATCATCGACCGGTTCGATCATAAGAACCTGAACGAGGATACGGAGGAATTCAAAAACCTGAATCCCACAGCCGAAAACATCGTAATTGTCATCTACCGGATATTAAGAAAGAAGATAGACAGTAAATTTGAACTGAAACTGCGCTTGTATGAAACACCGAGGAATTTTGTAGAATATCCTGCGAACTGATCCGCAATAAATTTGTTAGTACCTGTTAAAGAATAATAAATGGCCTATAAAAAAACTGAGCAGTACGATGAAGAAACTACATCCGGGCTCATGAAGAATTACAGAAACACCCTGCAATTGCTGGGCGAAGACCCCGACAGGGAAGGCTTATTGAAAACCCCCGAACGCCTGGCCAAGGCCATGCAATTCCTTACACAGGGTTACCAGCTGGATGCCAATGAGATCCTGAAATCGGCAAAATTCCATGAAGATGTGAGTGAGATGATCATTGTAAAGGATATTGAACTGTACAGCATGTGCGAACATCATATGCTTCCTTTCTACGGAAAAGCACACGTAGCCTACATACCCAATGGTTTTATCACCGGCCTTAGTAAAATCGCCCGGGTGGTGGATGCATATAGCCGCCGCCTGCAGGTTCAGGAACGGTTAACGCACCAGATACTGAATTCCATAAAAGATACATTGAATCCATTGGGGGTAGCTGTGGTAATTGAAGCATCGCACCTGTGCATGATGATGCGGGGTGTGGAAAAACAAAACTCAGTAACCACTACGTCGGCTTTCTGGGGTGAGTTTGAAAAGAATGAAACAAGAAGTGAGTTTGTGAAACTGATCAGTGCCAGGCTGCACTAGGCCCGTTAAATAGTTAATCGTTAATTAGTCAATTGGTAAGACTTCAATAACTTTATCCTGGTACACTAATTAACGGATAAACAAATTAACCGATCAACCACTAAAAAATTAACGATGGCACATGCATATGTATTCCCCGGCCAGGGATCCCAGTTCAGCGGAATGGGAAAGAACCTGTATGATTCAGATCCTGCTTCAAAAGAAATGTTTGAACAGGCCGACGATATACTGGGTTTCAAAATATCAAATATCATGTTCAGCGGATCCGACGAAGACCTGAAACAAACCAATGTAACCCAGCCTGCTGTTTTCCTTCATTCGGTTATTGCTTTTAAAACATTACAGGATGCAAAGCCCGATATGGTTGCCGGTCATTCGCTTGGCGAATTCTCGGCCCTGGTGGCAAACGGGGTGCTTAGTTTTGAAAATGCACTGATGCTTGTTTCGATAAGGGCGCAGGCCATGCAGCGTGCCTGTGAAATGAACCCGTCTACCATGGCAGCCGTGTTGGCACTGGCCGATGAAAAAGTGGAAGAGATATGCGAATCCGTTACCACCGAAACCGGTGAAGTGGTGGTGGCTGCCAATTATAATTGCCCGGGCCAGTTAGTCATCAGCGGCACCATCAAAGGAATTGAAATTGCCTGCGAACGGATGAAAGCGGCAGGGGCAAAACGGGCACTGGTGTTACCCGTGGGTGGCGCTTTTCATTCGCCCTTGATGATGCCAGCCAAAGAAGAACTGGCAGCTGCCATTGATGCCACACATTTCAATCATCCGAGCTGCCCGGTTTACCAGAATGTGGTGGCCAAAGCAGTAACCGATCCTGCCGAAATAAAAAGAAATTTAATTGATCAGCTTACCGGTGCTGTACGGTGGACGCAGAGTGTGCAGGCCATGATCGCCGGTGGCGCTACTCATTTTACCGAAGCCGGTCCGGGCAAAGTATTGCAGGGACTGGTGATGAAGGTCAATAAAGAGATGATCGTGAATGGTGTGAGTTGAGCGCTTACCGGATAACAGTAGTTGCCCCCTTCCGCATAATAAGATTTCCTTTGTAGTCTATTCCTTCTCCTATCCAGATAAAGGTTCCGTAATCGGTTTCTTTACCACTTATTCTTCCATCCCATCCTTTGGATGGATCGGTGATGGTGAAGAGCAATTGTCCGAAGCGATTGAATATTTTCAGGTAATGGAATTCTGCCAGGCCAACCGGTATCGGTTTAAGCACATCATTTAAGCCATCGCCATTTGGCGTAAAAGAATTAGGTACATAAATTTCCGGGCCCCTGAATACTTTGATATTTATACTGGCTGTTGACACGCATTTATGACTATTGGTTGCCTGTACGGTATAACTCATATCCCGGTCTAACTTGGCAACCGGGTTTTTTATAAAAGGATTATTCAACCCGTATGTGGGCGACCAGCGGTAATCAATAAAACCACTGTTGACCGGTTCGGTAACAGTTAACTGCAGGGGTTGGTTTATCGCCACCGCACTGTCGGCATTTATAAAGATGCTGACTGGTGCCGCAAACGTTAACTTCACTTCATCTTCCTTCTGCGATCCGCAACCATTGGCATCAGTAACTTTCAACCGGTAAATAAGTGTGCCAGAATTTCCCGGGTACGTTACCAACGGGTTTGCAATAGTTGGATCGCTTAAATAAGCAGCAGGTGTCCATAAATAACCGGTGCCACCGCTTCCCTTAAGGGTGATATTCGTTTCACCCGGGCAAACAACGGCATCGGGTCCGGCCTGGGCAGCGGGAGAGGATAATGCTTTTATTTCAATAGATGAGATAATGCTGCATCCATTTAAAGAAGTTGCTTTAATATGGTAAATGCCGGGTTTTGTTTTTGCAGGACCGGGATGCGGAACCGTTGCCGCTGCATCTAACCAGTACGTGAACAACAGGCCTGTGGAAGAGCCGGCCGTAACAGACGTAGCCGTGAGGTCAAACGTGTTCTCTGCACAGATACCAGTTGGGGCGTTGATCTTAAGTGACGCTGTTTGCGTTGCGGTAAAGTCTTTTACTACCTGGCTGCCGCTGCATACTCCGTTGATCAGTGCAATGATCTTATAATTCTTTCCGGCGGTTAAACCACCGAACTGGCCGCTGCTGTTGCTGCCCCAGGCCACCACGGTGCCATCGGAGCACAGCGCCAGACTGTGGTCCCCTCCTGCCGCAATGGAAACGACGGTCTTGCCTGCGAGTGCCCCGGTCCGGTCCACTGCCACAGGCTCGCTGCTGCTGGTGTTGCTGTTAT
>DAOQRQ010000085.1:0-9353 GCA_035355815.1 Ferruginibacter sp.
GACTGATGAGAAACTCATTCAGTTCTATCTTAACGGCGACCCCAATGCGCTCGCCACTTTAGTCGAACTACATAAGGACAGGGTCTATCGCTCCATTTATTCAATTGTACAGGATAAGTATGTGGCAGAAGAGATCTTCCATGAAGTGTTTATCCGCATCATTGATAACCTGATGGCCGGCAAAACGCCGGAAGAAGGCAGTTTTCTGCAATGGGCAACAAAGCTTGCTTACAGCCTTTGCGTGGAATACACCCGGAAGACAAACCGGGCGATTGTGCTGGATAAGAACCAGGCAAAGGAAAACATGGCTGCGATCCCCACCTCGGTCAGCCGGACAGGAACAGGCTACCACGAAAATCATGGAAAAATAAAAAGCATGATCGATATGCTTCCCGACGAGCAGCGGGAAGTAATGGTGTTGAATCATTATGCAGGGCTTAGTTTTAAAGAGATATCAGAAACCATGCAATGCAGTCTCAATTCGGCGCTCGACACCATGAAGTTCGGACTGAGTAACCTGCGGAAACTGATGACCGAAAAGGAAATAATTCTGCAATAAAAGCAGCCCGACCCATAAACCTGTCTGAAACCAACCATAATCCAAACTCAAACAAAACCCTGACTATGAAAACATTTATTACTCTTTCTGATCAGCAATTGGTTCAACTTTTTGTAAACGGCGAAACAGAAGCGCTTGATGTACTGGTGAACCGGCATAAGGTTCGCATCTACACCTCCATTTATTTATTGGTAAAAGACAAATACCTGGCAGAGGATATTTTCCAGGAACTCTTCATTAAGATCATCGAGACCTTAAAAGCCGGAAAGTATAAAGAAGAAAACAAGTTTGTGGTATGGGCCATACGCATTGCTCATAATCTTTGTGTTGATCATTTCCGCAAGATAAAAGGCAAGCCCGCCATTAAAACAATTGAAGGCAAAGATATTTTTGAAGTGCTGCGGTTTAATGAATCCAATGCCGAAGAAAATATCATCAGGCGGCAAAGCCAGGACCGCATTATGAAATTGGTAAGCCAGCTTCCCGAAGAACAACGGGAGATCATCATACTCAGGCATTTTGCCGATCTTAAATTCCGGGAGATCTCCCAGATGCTTAACTGTAGTGTGAATACAGCGTTAGGCCGTATGCGGTACGCCCTGTTAAACCTCAGGAAAATGATCGAAGAACAGCGGGTGGCGATATAATTGCGGTAATTATTTATCATTCCGTTTTCTTTCCTGCACAGATCCTAAATCTTCAGAAAAGCCATACTGCATTAAATAAAAGGATAATGTAATGGCAAAAAAGGGTTATTTTCGCCCCGAAATAACCACTTTGTGGTATTGTTAAGTTCAAAAAACTATCTTCTATTTGTTATAAGATTGAAAGCAAAAGCTTTTCGGATTTAATATACAAATTCATTTGGTCCGTTTTTATAGCCGAACCTTCTTGAGAGCAGAAGGGAAGCCTTCTGCAGATTTTTCTCATGCTTGAACACAACCCGTCCCGATTCTTCGGGATGGGGCTTTTTTTATAAGCCCGGTTGTCATCACTAAATAAATTGTCAAAAAAATACTAAATAAATTAGTGTTGATAAAAATAAACCCCTATCTTTGGCTCACCAATTACATTTACAACGCAAAACCAGATACATCACTTTAAATCAATTAACATGAGCAAGACAGACAATTTAGAGAAATCAGAAAAATTCAAGGCGCTGAAATTAACGATGGATAAGATCGATAAAGATTTCGGCAAAGGATCGGTAATGCTGATGAGTGACAAGGGGATCATTGAACAGGAAGTTATTTCAACCGGCTCCATCGGTTTAGACATGGCATTGGGAATTGGCGGCCTGCCTAAAGGAAGGGTTGTTGAAATTTACGGCCCGGAAAGCTCAGGTAAAACAACGCTTGCCATCCATGTTATTGCAGAAGCGCAAAAGAAAGGAGGCATGTGTGCTTTTATAGATGCAGAACATGCGTTCGACAGCAACTACGCACAACGACTTGGTGTTAATATAGATAATTTATTGATCTCGCAACCCGATTATGGAGAGCAGGCGCTGGAAATTGCGGATCGCCTGATCCTTTCCGGGGCATTGGATGTGGTGGTTATAGATTCGGTTGCAGCCCTGGTTCCAAAAGGAGAATTAGAAGGCGAAATGGGCGACAGCAAGATGGGTCTCCAGGCAAGATTGATGAGCCAGGCCTTACGGAAACTTACAGCTACTATTTCCAAAACAAACAGTTGCTGCATTTTCATCAACCAGTTGCGTGAAAAGATCGGCATCATGTTTGGCAACCCCGAAACAACTACCGGCGGTAATGCACTGAAGTTCTATGCATCAGTTCGCCTGGATATCCGCCGCATGACACAGATTAAAGATGGTGATGAGTCGATCGGTAACCACGTAAAAGTGAAAGTGGTAAAAAATAAAGTGGCGCCTCCGTTCCGCCAGGCCGAATTTGATATCATTTACGGCGAAGGAATTTCTAAAGTGGGCGAGATCATTGATATGGGCGTTGAACTGGGGATTGTACAAAAAAGCGGAAGCTGGTTCAGTTACAATAACGATAAACTGGGGCAGGGAAGAGATTCTGTGAAACAATTGCTGATCGATAACCCACCGCTGGCAAATGAAATCGAAACAAAGATCAGGGAAAAGATAAAAGAGATGCAGGCGCAGTAAAATACTTTTGGGGTTAGTAAGTAATAAAAAGTCATTGTGGTAAAACACAATGGCTTTTTTATTGTTTATTTTTACATCTTATAATATTACCAGTTGAATAAAAAAAATACAGCTCATCTTGCCCTGCTTTTTACCAATCTTTTCTTTGCCATCAATCTCTCTGCAGTAAAGCACCTCACCAGTTCAGGCCTCGCCGGTCCCTTTGGTATTAATGTGGTACGGGTTGGCGTAAGTGTGATCTTACTGTGGAGCCTGCTCTTGTTTAAGCCGGTGAATATTTACATTCATAAGGAAGACAGGGTAAGACTGCTGCTTTGTGCCGTTACCGGCATTGCTATTAACCAGCTTCTTTTTTTGAAGGGACTATCCTTAACCTATTCCATCCATGCCGCGTTGCTGATGCTTACCACACCAATACTGATCGTTTTTATTGCGGCCTGGCTGCTAAAGGAAAAGGCAGGAGCATTAAAATTCACCGGCCTGGCGCTGGGCATTGCCGGCGCATTGGTGCTTATACTGCCAAAAGACAATACCGGTTCGGGAGAGGATATTTTACTTGGTGATATATTGATCATCATTAATGCCATCTCTTACACCATCTTCTTTATACTGGTAAAGCCTTTAATGCAGCGATACAACCCCGTGGTAATAATCCGCTGGCTGTTCAGCCTTGGTTTACTTATGATACTTCCTTTTGGCTGGATGGAGTTCATACAGATACCCTGGGAAAGATACAGCGCCGTAGATTTTACCAGCATGGCCCTTATAACCATTACCGGAACATTCCTGGCTTATCTTTTCAATGTTTATGGAATTAAAATACTCGGTTCATCGGTGGCCGGGTTTTATATTTATACCCAGCCGGTTTTTGCGGCCCTGATAGCTATGCTGGTGTTGAAGGAACAGCTGACACTATATAAGGTTATTGCTGCTGTATTTATTTTTACAGGAGTTTACCTGGTAAATAAACAAACAGCAAAAGAAAAAACGGAAAATTAAACTTGTTGTCTTTTTGGAAAATCAAAAAACAAAAAACGCTTTTTTGCATTGGCAAATTCCCGCCAATGATCAATTTCGGCACTTATTGCAAAAATGCCGCAGGTGGGCATGTTGTCTATTCTTATATCGGCCGTAAGGCTGTTAACAAAATACGTAATGCCGGGATTGTGCGAAAAGACAGCAATGGAATTAAGACTGTCTGGCAAACCAGCAATCACATCATAGAACACTTCTGCCGGGGCATGGTATAAGGCAGAGATAAAAAGAATATCTTCTGCTCCCCTGTTAAAATGCTCTGCAAAAAATTCGGCTGTTTTTTTTGCCCGCTTGGCAGGGCTGGATATCCATGCATCAATGCCTGAATATCGTTCTTTCAGTCTTTTCGCCATCAGCGGCGCATCCAACCTGCCCCGGTCATTAAGCGGCCTTTCAAAATCATTCCCCCAAAAGCTCTGGTCGCTTTTAGCATGACGAATTATAAAGAGTTGTTTCAAAAGACTGTTTTTATAAAATTATTAAAAGTTTACCCAAACCGCAACCGGTAAGTTTATCTTTCAGAACTTTGTTTATAAATTGAGGGTATGCGTTCAGTAAGAATAAAGAACCTGCTTCCGGCAATACTGATTTTTTTACTTGGTTCCTGTGCTTCGGTAAAAAAGATGACACAGCCGGTTGCGGAGATCGGCAGCATCAAATTCATAGGACAATATGAAATACCCTATAATACAACATACCAAAACACTTCGGTAGGCGGGTTGTCGGGAATAGATTACGATGCAAAAAATAACCTGTACTACTTTATCTGCGATGACCGAAGCGATAAGAACCCCGCCAGGTTTTATACAGCAAAAATTTACCTGCACCAAAAAGGGATCGACAGCCTGGTTTTTACAGGAGTAACATATTTGCTGCAGGCAGGAGGAACCGTTTATCCCAGTAACAGGCAAAACCGTTTTCTTACACCCGATCCCGAAGCCATTCGTTATGATCCGGTAAACAGGGAACTTATATGGACAAGCGAAGGAGAAAGAATAATGAATGAAAAGGATACGGTGCTGGTAAATCCTTCGGCCATCTTAATTCATACCAATGGCAAATACATTGATAGTTTTATTTTACCAGGCAACCTGCATATTAAGGTTACAGAGAATGGCCCCCGTAAAAACAGCGTGCTGGAAGGGATGACCTTTGCAGACAATTACAGATCACTTTATATAAATGTGGAAGAACCTTTGTATGAAGACGGTCCGCAGGCTGATACGGAAGAGACCAATGCGTTCATCAGGATTTACAAGTTTGACGTGAAGACAAGAAGAAACACGGCGCAATATGCATACAAACTTTCACCGGTTGCCTACAGGGCGGTACCGGAGAACGCATTTAAAATTAATGGTGTGCCGGATATACTCAGCCTGGGCAATAATAAATTGCTGATCATTGAAAGATCTTTTTCTACCGGGCGACTTGCCTGTACAATCAAAGTGTTTATTGCAGACCTGGAAGGAGCAACGGATGTAAGCGGCATGGGTTTAAAAGACCCGGCTAAATATAAGCCGGCAACAAAGAAACTGTTGTTGAATATGGATGACCTTGGAATTTATACCGACAATATTGAAGGAGTAACATTCGGGCCCGTATTACCCAATGGCCATAAAACACTGCTGTTTGTAGCCGACAATAATTTTAATCTGTTGGAAAAATCACAGATCTTTTTGTTTGAAATAACAGAGTAGATGAAACAGGCGTTTAAAAAACATTGAATTAGCTTTGACCATAAATTTTTCAACTATGAAAAAGAACGTAATAAAAATATTCCTGTTCACCGCATTTCTATACCTGCCTCTTTCCGGGTTTAGCTGGGGGAAGCTGGGCCACCGGATCGTTGGACAGATAGCAGACAGCTATTTATCTAAGCAGGCAAAAAGAGAAATATACAAGATACTGGGAACCGAATCCATTGCCATGACAAGCAACTGGCCGGATTTTATAAAATCGGATCCTTCCTATTCATACCTCGACAACTGGCACTATATAAACTTTAAGCCCGGCCTTAATGAAACAGAACTAAAAAATTACCTGGCAAACGATACCGCCACCGATGCCTACAGCAAAATAAACTGGCTGGTGGTTCAATTAAAAAACAAAGACCTGGAACAGCAGAATAAACTAATGTACCTGCGCCTGCTGATACATATCGTGGGAGACATTCACCAGCCCCTGCATACCGGCCGGCCCGAAGACCGTGGCGGAAACGGGATCCGTTTAACGTGGTTCAATAACCCCTACAACCTGCACCAGGTATGGGACGACAGGCTGATCGATCTCCAGGAACTGAGCTATACCGAATACGCCACTGCTATTAATCATACTACGAAGGAACAAAGAATGCAATGGCAGGCCGAACCTTTAAGTGAGTGGATCTGGCAATCGTATCAACTGGCCGAGAAGATATATGCAGATGTGAAGCAGGATGATAAACTGGGTTACCTGTATAATTTTAAAAATATCAGTACGGTTAATCAGCAGCTATTAAAAGGCGGAGTACACCTGGCGGGGTTGCTGAATGAGATTTTTGGGTAAGATAAAATGCTGAAAGACGTGAATGATGATTGAAGTAGAACGGTCTTAACTTCAAACTTATCCTGAGCGTAGCTGAAGGACAAATCCTAATATCCCCTCACATTCTTCCCTTCCATATAATTCATGAAGGCTTTATTGCATACCCGGTTACCGCCTGGTGTGGGATAGTTGCCGGTAAAATACCAATCACCTAAGTTGGTTGGGCATGCTTCATGAAGAGACTCAATGGTTTGGTAAATAACAGAAACCGGCACTTTTAGATCGGTTGGTGTTATCAGCCTTGCGATCTTACCGGATATCTGGTCAAGCGTAAAAGGTTTATAAATATGCCGCACCATATTTTCGGTATGCAACTGGTTGTTGCGCTGCATCTCTTTGCATTTGTTCAGCAAGGTGGTCAGCAGTTCCTGCTGGCCGGTATCGTGCAATAATTCAACTGCAGCACGAAATGCAATGAAATCACCCAGTTTACTCATATCAATACCATAACAATCGGGGTAGCGTATTTGCGGCGCCGAAGAAACAATGATTATTTTTTTCGGCTGCAGCCTCGATAGCATGCGTACAATACTTTCCTTTAGCGTGGTTCCTCTTACAATGCTGTCGTCGATAACAACCAATGTATCGCTGTTCTTTTTTACGGTACCGTACGTAACGTCGTATACGTGCTGCACCATTTCATTACGACTGCTGTCTTCGGTGATAAAGGTCCGCAGCTTCACGTCTTTAATGGCGATCTTCTCGATCCGTATCCTCCGGTTCACCATTTCGGATAATTTCTCTTCGTCAAAATCCTTATTCCAGCTGAGTATACGTTCTATCTTTATTTTGTTCAGGTAATCTTCGGCGCCCTTTATCAAACCATAAAAAGCTGTTTCAGCAGTGTTGGGAATAAAAGAGAAAATGGTATTCTTAAGGTCGTAGTCAATGGCTTTTAAAACAGTATCGCTGAGGTTGTGGCCAAGGGCAATACGTTCCCTGTAAATTTTTTCATCGCTTCCCCGGCTGAAATAGATGCGTTCAAAACTGCAGGCTTTTCTTTCTTTGGGTTCTACAATCTGTTCAATGCTGCAACTGCCATCTGCTTTTGCCACCAATGCACAGCCGGGCATCAGTTCCTTCACCTCGTCTTCGCCCAGGTTAAAGGCCGTTCGTATGGCAGCCCGTTCGCTGGCGGCTACCACCACATCATCATTTATATAGTAATAAGAAGGGCGTATGCCGTGTGCATCCCTCATCACAAACCCGTCGCCATTACCAAGGATACCGCTGAAATTAAAACCGCCATCAAAAAGCGGAACGGCTTTCTTCAATACCTTAACAATATCCATCTGTTGCGGAAAAGCCTCGTCGGCCTTTACCACAAAATGATACAATACTTCCATCATGGCGGCGAGGTCGCTCTGGCGTTGAAATTCTCCCGGATCAATATTCACCAGGCCAAACAGTTCTTCGGTGTTTACCAGGTTAAAATTTCCGGCAAGCGCCAGGTTCCGGGAAGGAATAGTATGACGCTTAATAAAAGGATGGCAAAACTCTACGTTATTCTTTCCCTGTGTTCCGTACCGCAGGTGGCCCAGCAAAACCTCTCCCAGGAAATTAAGATGACCCTTCATAAGGCCGGGATGATTTTTTATATCGGGCTGGTATTTCTGGATCTCATCGATCTCTTTTCCCACCAGCGAAAAAAGTTCGGCAATGGGCTGATGTGCAGCGCTTCGCATGCGGTGCATGAAGGGATAACCGGGTTCGGTATTTAGTTTAACAGCGGCAATACCGGCGCCGTCCTGGCCCCTGTTGTGCTGCTTTTCCATAAGCAGGTACAGCTTGTTAAGGCCATATAAAGCGGTTCCATACTGTTGCTGATAATAACTGAAAGACTTGCGGAGACGAATGAAGGCAAGGCCGCACTCGTGTTTTATTTCGTCGCTCATGGTGGAGAGTGAGCCGCAAAGTTAAGGCATGCCGTGCAGAACCAAATAAAAAATCCCGGCGTTGGCCGGGATGGTAGTAATTTTTATGAATTGATTAAAGTCCGCTGATGCAGAGCCCGATCTGGAAAAGCTTAACATCGGCCGCCACCCCGTCTTTAAAAATATTATTCAACTGGTAGCTTGCTGCCAAAGAGAAATTACCATAACCCACCCTTGCTGTTGCAGCAATACGTGTTGAATTGAAAAATCCCTTGCCGGTTTCTTTGGCAGTATAACTATTGATCACCCTTCCGGCAGCATCCTGTAAATTCTTTCCTTTAGTGTGAACATTAATGAGCGTACCTACTTTAATTCCAACAGCGGCTTTGATGGCCTTACTGTCGTTCTCCGGGTCGGAAGTAAAGCGGAACTCGATCGGAACTTCCAGGAACGCAGTGGTAAGTTTGTATTTTTTGAAACGGCTCAGCGTATCTAAATTATTAAAAGGAAGTTTATTGGTCTTTGCTTTCACATCAATACTCATGTTCTTAAAGTACATATTGCTGGTACCAACTCCCAGTCCGAATGCCACACTTAATTTAGGATTGCCTTTAAAGCGCTGGTCGAGCATTACGTAAACATTCAATCCCCTGGCAAGGCCTTTCATGTGAGATTTAATGCTGTCGGGGGTTCCCATCCAGTGATCGCTGGTAAGCTGCAACATAAAATGGTCTCCTGTCTGAGAGGTAAAACCCGGCATTTTCTTTTTGGTTTGGGCCGATAAAGCGAATACGGATACAGAGGCAAGAACCAGAAGTACTATTTTCTTCATAATTAATTTTGAAGTTGCAAAATAACGGCAAATAATCTAACGAAGCGTTAAATTAAACAGGTTTGATTATATTTGCAGCCTCATTCTTCAGAACAGTATTGAAGAAAGGGCTTATAGTTCAGTAGTTTAGAGCATCCCGATTATATCGGGAGGGTGCTTGGTTGAGGAGAGTTTAAAAATGTTTTTGTATTGCCTGGTTTACCGGAATCAGGCAGTTTAAATAAATCTTTCCTTTTTAAGGAGAGGGCCTATAGCTCAGCCGGTTAGAGCATCCCGATTAAATCGGGAGGGTGCTTGGTTGAGGAGAGTTTAAAAATGTTTTTGTATTGCCTGGTT
>DAOQRQ010000085.1:9453-9533 GCA_035355815.1 Ferruginibacter sp.
AAATAAATCTTTCCTTTTTAAGGAGAGGGCCTATAGCTCAGCCGGTTAGAGCATCTGACTCATAATCAGAGGGTCCCTGG
>DAOQRQ010000086.1:0-7262 GCA_035355815.1 Ferruginibacter sp.
CCTATTTTGCCGGGCAGCTTAAAAACAAGATATTTGCCGACTATAATTTTTTATTCAAAGGCTTATATGCACTCAGCGAAACTAACAATAGCTAGATTTTTATCCGTACTTCTTATTGCTTTAGGGCTTCATTCAACAGCCAGCGCCCAGGAGAATTCTCCTTATTCACGTTATGGTTTGGGCGATCTTACTCCTAATCAGAATATTTTTACAAGAGGTATGGGTGGAATTTCTGCAGCTACCAATGAAGGACGAAGCATCAACTTTACCAACCCGGCTTCTTTATCCGGAATTGGGTTGACCATTTTTGACCTGGGTGCCGAAGTGGATTTCCGAACATTAAAGAGCAGCAACCCGGCAGCCAAGTTCACTTCCGTTAATACATACTTTTCTTACCTGCAGTTGGGCTTTCCGCTTACCACTCCCAAAATGGCAAAAAAAGGGATTCGTTGGGGAATGAGTTTTGGATTAAAGCCCGTTTCCAAGATCAATTATAAGATTGAAAAGAATGAACGCCTTTCCGGTATCGACAGCCTGAACACGTTGTATGAAGGAACCGGCGGCCTTAACCAGGCTTTCATCGGTTCGGGAATCAGGATAAAGAACTTCAGCATTGGCTTTAATGTAGGATACATGTTTGGAAGCAAGGACTACAGTACCAAGCTTACCTTTATCAACGACAGTGTTTATTATTATCTTTCTAACTCGCAAAATAAAACAACCATTGGCGGTCTTTTCATAAACGGCGGTATTCAATACGATATACCGTTGGAAAAAGATAAGAACGATAACGTGGTAAAAAATCTGCGCCTGGGTGTTTATGGAAATATGCAGCAGAATTTAAGAGCCCGCAGCGACAATATCCGGGAAACCATTTATTATGATCCCAACGGTGGTTACTTTCGCATTGATAGCGTGTTTGAACAAAAAGATATTAAAGGAACGATCAAATACCCCGCCCGGGTAGGAGTAGGATTGAATTACTCCAGTCCGAACTGGATGTTTGGCGCCGACTTCGAATACGGCAACTGGAATAATTACCGGTACTATGGCCAGGCCGAAGCCGTGAAAGACAACTGGACCATTCGTGCCGGGGCACAGTATTATCCCAACAAAGGAACCAACCCCGTAATAAAGTATTTCAACTTTGTTAAGTACCGGGCAGGGTTCTATTATGGCTCGGATTATATCAACGTAAATAAGAACAGGCCCGAATACGGCTTTACCATCGGTACCGGAATGCCATTAAGTTCTTTAAAGAAGATCAGCTATACCGGCGAATTTGTGATGCTGAACACAGCGGTTGAAATAGGCAACCGGGGTAACAAGCAAACAAACCTTCGTGAAAATGTAGTGAGGGTAAGCATCGGCATTTCGATGAACGCAAGCTGGTTCCAGAAGCGCAAGTATTATTAAGCTAACTTTACGCTTTATTACTGCAATATTATTACATGGCTTTTTCCAAGGGCAGATCATCCCGTTCATTTTTTACAAAACATTTGTTGACAAATGCAGTGGTCGTTTCATTGACCCTGTTGTTGTTTTCCTGCGAAAACTCCGATAAGGAAATAAAGGACATGAACAGCAGGAACCTGGGCGTTGAAGAAGTAAGGCAGGTTGACATCAACTATACACTCGGAGGAAAAACAAAGGCGAAGCTCTTATCTCCCCTGATGTTGCGGGTGCAGGACAATATGAAGCCCTATGTTGAATTCCCCAAAAAACTGCACGTGGATTTTTATAATGACTCCGGAAAGATAGACAGCCGGCTGGATGCCCTGTATGGAAAATATTTTGACCAGGAAAGCAAGGTTTTTTTAAAAGACAGCGTGGTGGTGATAAATGTACTGGGCGATACGCTTTACTGTCATGAGCTTTGGTGGGACCGCAACCGAACCGGCTTTGAATTCTACACCGATAAACCCGTACGCATCCGCCGCAAACTGCAGATCATCGACGGCGTGGGCATGGAAGCACGCCAGGATTTTAAAGAATGGGTCATCAAAGAATCAAAAGGATTCATCAAAGTACCTTCTTCGCAATTCCCGGTTGATTAACCTCAACAAATACCTGGTTGTTTTGTTATCTTTACAACCATCAAAAATCATTCAGTTTATTATGGAATATCGTCGCCTTGGAAGATCCGGACTGCAGGTAAGTGTTTTGTCTTTTGGAAGCTGGGTAAGCTTCAGCAAACAGATCAATGATAAAGTAGCCGATGAGCTGATGGGCGTTGCCTATGACCAGGGCATCAACTTTTTCGATAATGCCGAAGTATATGCACTGGGCGAAAGCGAAAAGATGATGGGGCGGGTATTGAAAAAGAAAAAATGGGACCGTACTTCGTATACCATTTCCTCCAAAGTATTCTGGGGCTGGCGGGGTAAAGAAAATAAACCCAATCAAACCGGGCTTAGCCGCAAGCATGTAATGGAAGCATGCGATGAGGCATTGCAACGGTTGCAATCCGATTACCTGGATATGTTTTTCTGCCACCGGCCCGACAAAAGCACACCGGTTGAAGAAACCGTATGGGCAATGAACCATCTTATTCAGCAGGGGAAAATTTTATACTGGGGTACCAGCGAATGGAGTGGGGTAGAGATCATGGAAGCGCATAAAGTTGCACAGCAGTATCGCCTCATTGGTCCAACAATGGAACAACCCCAATACAACCTGTTTGAAAGAGATAAGATGGAAAACGAATTCCTGCAGATCTTCAAAACCGTTGGAATGGGAACAACCATCTGGAGCCCGCTTGCTTCTGGCCTGTTAAGTGGAAAGTACAACGACGGGATACCCAAAGGGAGCCGCTTTGCATTGCAGGGATTCGACTGGCTGAAAGAAAAATGGATAATGGATGAGAAAGTGAAGAAGGTAAAAAAACTCAGCGAGCTGGCTGCCAAACTGGGCATAACTACCGCGGCGTTAAGTATTGCCTGGTGTATTAAAAACCCGAATGTAAGCACGGCTATTTTAGGTGCAACAAAAAGAGCACAACTGCTGGACAACCTGAAAGCGCTGGATGCGGTAGCAAAACTTACTCCCGATGTAATGGATAAGATCGAAGCAATTATGAAAACAAAACCAAAACTACCGGATCATTGATATGGCAGGAGTAATTCTTTACGGCATTCCTAATTGCGATACCACTAAAAAGGCAATGGCCTGGCTTAATAAAAAGAAGATCAGTTTTTCTTTTCATGATTATAAACAATCGGGCATAAGCAAACAAAAACTGGAAGAATGGTGCAGTAAGGCAGGATTGGAAACGATCTTCAACAAAAGAAGTACCACCTGGAAAGAGCTGCCGGCTAGTGAACAGGCCAAAGCAACCAACCAGGCGGCGGCCATAAAGATCATGATGGAGCATAACAGCATCATTAAACGCCCTGTGATTGAAAGCGGAAAAGATCTTCTGGTGGGATTTAATGAAGAGCAATACAATAAACACTTAAAATAAACAACATGAAACGAAATGCAACTGCCGTTTGGAACGGCTCCGGAAAAGAAGGTAACGGTCACCTTACCACACAAAGCACCACATTGAATAAAACACAATACTCTTTCAGCAGCCGCTTTGAGAATGGTGTGGGTACCAATCCCGAAGAGTTGGTGGCAGCGGCACATGCCGGTTGCTTCAGTATGAAACTGAGTTTTGTGCTGGGAGCTGCAGGATTTACCCCGGACGAGATCAATACCCGTTGCGACATAACCCTTGCCGATGGCGCCATCACCGAATCACATTTAACCGTTTCGGCAAAAGTGCCCGGCATCAGTAAAGAACAATTTGATGCAGCCGTGGCAGACGCCAAGGCAAATTGCCCCATTTCAAAATCACTGAACACCAATATTACCCACGAAGCTGTGTTGGGATAAGATCATATAAGAGAGGATGAACTATAAGTTCATCCTCTCTTGTTTAAAAACAATTGCTATGTCATTTCAAAACAAAACAGTCATCATCACCGGCGCTTCCCGTGGCATTGGTAAAGCAATCGGCCTGCGCCTGGCAAAAGAGGGAGCCAATATTGTGATCGCCTCAAAGAGTGTGGAAGAAAATCCCAAACTGGGCGGCACCATTTTTTCTGCAGCTGAAGAAATGGAAACGGCTGGCGGAAAAGCCCTGGCTGTTCAATGCGATATCCGTTTTGAAGAACAGGTACAGAACGTAGTTGACAAAGCGGTTGAAAAATTCGGAGGCATCGATATCCTGGTGAACAATGCATCGGCCATCAACCTGACGCCTACCGAGCAAACCGAACCCAAACGGTTTGACCTGATGTACGATATCAATGTACGGGGTACCTTTATGATGAGCCGGGCCTGCATTCCCCATCTTAAAAAAGGAACCAATGCCCATATCCTCAACTTATCTCCGCCTATTAATATGGATCTGAAATGGTTTGAAAAACACCTGGCCTATACCATCAGCAAGTACGATATGACCATGATCGCTCTCGGTTTATCCGCAGAACTGAAGAAGTATAATATTGCCGCCAACAGTTTATGGCCACGTACCACCATTGCCACCGCTGCCGTAAATAATTTACTGGGCGGCGAAATGCTGATGAAGATGAGCCGTACGCCGGAAATAATGGCCGACGCTGCATATTTCATATTATCAAAGACCTCCACCTCCTGCACCGGTAATAGTTTTATTGATGAAGCCGTGCTGGCAGCAGAAGGCATAACCGACCTGGGAAAATATTCTGTAGTACCGGGCGGGAACCTGTACAACGACCTCTTTGTTTGAGTTTCGTTAATTAAATCCTAAATGCTTTTTTGTGTGATGAGTGGTAACATTTATTGGGGTGTGTACGTTTAAATTCGTATTCGCATCGCTTCGCCATGAGTGATGTATTCGCAAACCAATAAAGTATAGCCATGATTCCCTTTAAACTGAAAGCATTCTGCTTTTGCGTACTCGTATCTGCAACCGGGTACGGCCAGATTGAGAAAAGAAACCTATCCGCCAAACGGATCCATTCAGCAATCAAATTAGACGGGAATTTAGACGATGCAGCCTGGAAAGATGCACCTGTAGCTGATAAATTCGTTATGCTTCGGCCCGAGCCTTTCAAGGCCGAAAACCCCGACAATGCCACACAGATCTATTTTGTGTATAACAACGAAGGTATTTATGTTGGCGGGTATTTACATGAAAAGAATAAAGACAGCATCGCCGCCGAATTAACCGGCAGGGATGGATTTGGCAACAATGATTTTGTGGGAGTGATCTTCGACACCTATAAGGATAAGCTGAATGGCTTTGAATACTTTGTTACACCGCTTGGTGAGCAGATGGATGCCAAGGTATCGCCCAACATGAATGGCAACAGCGAAGACTTCAGTTGGAATGCCGTTTGGCAAAGCGCCTCCAAACTTCAAAACGATGGATGGAGTTTTGAAATGTTCATCCCTTACTCTGCTATCCGCTTTGGAAAGAAAAAGGTACAGGACTGGGGGTTGAATATTGTACGCCGCCGGCAAAAGAGCGGCCAGCAATTATTCTGGCAATCCATTGATCCGAATGTAAATGGGTTTTTAACGCAGGAAGGCTTTTATAACGGGCTGGAAGATATAAAGCCGCCGATGCGGTTGCAGTTCTCTCCTTACTTTTCTTCTTACCTCAATCATGATGGTACGGCTGCAGCTGGAGTTAAGAAAAATACGGCTACCATTAACGGAGGAATGGATGTAAAGTATGGCCTCAACCAGGCATTTACTTTAGACATGACCCTGATACCTGATTTTGGCCAGGTACAATCCGATAACCGGGTACTTAACCTGAGCCCCTTTGAAGTAAAGTTCAATGAGAACCGGGCATTCTTCACCGAAGGAATTGAACTGTTCAACAAAGGAAATCTTTTTTACAGCAGGCGCATCGGTCTTGAATCAACGTATAAGAACTGGGCATCGCCACAGCCAAATGAAACGGTAGAAGAAGACCCCGCACAGGCCAAGATCATCAATGCCACTAAAATAAGCGGCCGTACACAAAAAGGACTGGGCATCGGCGTGTTGAATGCCGTAACACAAAGGCAGTTTGCCCGGTTCAAAAACAAAACAACAGAAGCTACCCGTAAGGAAGAGACCATGCCCCTGACCAACTATAATGTTTTTGTGCTGGATCAGACACTGAAACACAACAGCAGTATCTCGTTGGTGAATACCAATGTGTGGCGCAGCGGGGAAGCGTATGATGCCAATGTAACATCAGCATTGTTTGACCTGAACGATAAAAAGAATACCTGGAACGTAGGAGGTAATGTAAGCTTCAGTAACATACTTGGTCGTGATGGAAAGAATACCACCGGCTATGCCCACAGTGTTTATTTTGGTAAAACGAGCGGCCGTTTCAACTTTAATGTGTGGCAGGACCTGTTCAATGATAAATACGATAAAAGCGACCTGGGATATTTCACCAATAACAATACCATGGACCAGGGTGCCTGGTTGGGGTATAACTGGACCAAACCCAAAGGATGGTATAATCAATTGCGGGTTAATATGAATTTCTGGTACAGCAGGCTGGTATCGCCCATTGATAACCTGCGCCGCAAATCCATGATGTACCAGAATGCCGGCATCAACTTCAACTTTAATGCACAAACAAAAAAATTGTGGTGGATCGGCGCCAACATAAACGGCGGTCCGGCCAGTCACGATTTTTATGAACCCAGAACCTATGGCCGGGTATTTAATAACAAGGGAAGGATAAATGTGAACCTGTGGTGGGAAAGCAACTATGCAAAAAAACTTTCCTGGGGTGGAAGTGTATATGCAGGAACAGGTGGTGTATTTCATAGAAAGAATTTTGATCTGAGCCTTTTTGGAAAGATCCGTTTCAGCAGCAAGTTCTCTGTCGATGGCTCTACCCTGGTCAGCAGCAGCCGAAACCAATCTGGCTTTGCCGGAAGAGACACCACTGCTTTGGGAGCGCCCAGTATCCTGTTCTCAAGGCGAAATGTAAATACGGTAGAAAATCTTTTAAGCATTAAATACAATTTTACCAATAAAATGGGATTGACCTTACGCACCAGGCATTACTGGAGCAAGGTAAACCCGGTACAGTTCTACGAGTTGAATACGGTGGGAGATCTGCAGGCGCCTTCGGTTCCTTTTACACAAAACGTAAAGCAGAATTACAACTACCTGAGTGTTGATATGGTGTACACCTGGCAGTTTGCACAAGGCAGCTTCTTCAGTATTGTATGGAAAGACATAGGTGAGAGTTTTAACCGGGAGTTTGAGAGCAA
>DAOQRQ010000086.1:7362-9526 GCA_035355815.1 Ferruginibacter sp.
TGTTTTGATACAATTTATTTGGAAGCATTATTGCCGATCATGATGGCTGCCATGGCCAGGCCAAGATCTTTCAATGGCTGATAATAATTCTGGTCTTTGATGGCCGGCTCCAGGTGAACCACAATGATGAAAACAAATAACATGGCTGCCAGTGCATAACAGCCAAATCGTTTATACTTATTAATAAGAATGGCTATCGCTGCCAGCAGAAAGCCCACCCCGCTGATGTATATCCAGATGGAAGGATCGCCCGGAAAATAAGAAGGAAGGCTTTTATGAACTTCCGGGAGATTGGCGCTTTTAAAATGCAAAACACCAAAAGCGGCCATTACAAATGCATAGCCGATCTCGGCCAGTCTTGTAGGAATTGGTTTGGTCATGTTTAATGGGTTTAGTTAAGCGAAAAATACTCATTAATCTTCAGCTATGCAACAGGCGCAAACAAAAAGCCACAGAAATGAATCTTCTGTGGCTTTTATAAACAGCAGAATGATTTATTTTATCATTTCTTTCGGCGCCTCTTTTTCAAGCAGGTATTTATAAATGAATTTTGTTTTCATATTCTGAAAGTGTATTCCTTTATTACCGCCCCATCCGTGTCTTCCGCCGCTGTAAGGCATAAATTCAAAATCCTTTTTAAGATCCTGCAGTTTGCTGATGAACTGGATACTGTTCTGCATGTGTACATTATCATCGATCACGCCGTGTACGATCTGCAGCATTCCTTTGTATTTATCCGCATAGGTCATTACCGAACTGTTTTTATATCCTTCTGCATTGTTGGCCAGCGTTCCCATAAAACGTTCGGTATAATGAGAATCATATAAGGTCCAGTCGGTAACACTGCCACCTGCCATGCCGTGGGTAAACACATCACTGCCATACGTTAATGCATAGCAACTCATGTAGCCTCCATAGCTGAAACCGGTGATGCAGATCTTTGAGGCATCGGCATTGCCGTTTGCGATGAGCCATTTTACCATGCTGCTGTAATCTTTTATTTCCCAATAGCCCAGGTTATGATACATATAGTTCACGCCTTCTTTTCCAAAATGGCCGCTGGCCCGGTGATCCATCGATACCTGTATCAATCCTTCTTTGGCATACCACTGCTGGTTGCCGCCCAGGCCCCATGTGTCCATAACGGTTCCGGCGTTGGGGCCGCCATAAATATTGATCAATACAGGATATTTTTTGTTCTTATCCATATTCACCGGCCAGGTTACTTTCATAGGCAGCTCGTACAAGCCATCGTCGCTTTTTACCCGGATGATCTCTGTTTTAGCCAGGTTATAATTATCAAACTCGGGTCCTTTACTGTCGCCAAGTTCTTTTACGATCTTTCTTTTGTTGCTTATCAGTGTCATCTTTGCCGGCGTGGTTGCATTGGAATATGTGGTGACAAAATAAGAACCATCAGGAGAAAGGTTGATATTGTTATTGTATTCACCCAGGGTAAGACGCTCCATATTCTTACCATTGATGTTTACCCGGTAAAAATCATTTCTTGCCGTATTCTCCAAACTTCTTGCTGTGAAATAAACAATGCCTTTCTTTTCATCTACATAAGTAAGATCGGTTACAGTGAACTTACCCGAAGTAATAGCATTCACCAGCTTCCCTTTCATGTCGTAGAAATACATGTGCTTCCAGCCGCTGGCATCGCTGAAAAGAATAAAGCCAGTTTTGTTTTCCATAAAACGAATTCGTTCGCCTTCATCATCCAGGTCAACCCAGGTTTTTTGTTTCTCGTTATAAAACTCTCTTTTGGCACCGGTGGTAGTGCTTACTTCATAGATGATGAGGTTATCCTGTAAGCGGTTCATCCATTGCACCAATACCGAACTTCCGTCGGGCATCCAGTAAGGTCCGCCGAAATACTGATCGTCTTTCGGATTAAAATCGGCCCATACAATATTTCCGCCATCGGGTTTAACAATACCGATCTTTACTTCCGGGTTAGGGTCTCCCACTTTAGGATATCGCATTTTTTCCACGTACCCATGCAAACCATTGGCATCGGTAATGGTGAATACAGGAACAGGAGAATCGTCGGTTCTGAAGAAAGCGATGTTCTTGCTGTCGGGGCTCCACCAGAAAGAACGGTATTGAGAACGGCGGCCCAGGATCTCTTCGGTATAAACCCAGCTGGCATAGCCGTTCA
>DAOQRQ010000087.1:0-9450 GCA_035355815.1 Ferruginibacter sp.
TGAAACTCATAACAACACAATATTTAGAAGGTATAAATTTTAGAAATTCCGTCGTTTTAAACAATGTAGCATATCGCTAATCACCTGTACAATTTTACTATACCCCTCTGTCTCCCCCAACTGGTTTATGGGGAATGGCGGCGCCGGAGTCCCCAGCATTCCTTCCCCCCATTACTTTTGAAATCACAATACCCGACAGGAATATCACCAGGGTTCCCACCACAATGATCATATTACTGTGCAGGCTGCTTTTTAAAAAACTGTATTCGTTGCTGATATTCTCACTGAACGTCATCCATAAAATGACCAGTACACCAATAATGGTGGCTGTAACAGCTGCTGCATTCTTTGCCTGCTTACTTATCAGCCCCAGTAAAAACAATCCCAGCATACCCCCTGCAAAGATTCCGGAGAGTTTCCACCAGGTATCCAGTAAACTTTTTGCGCCGATCATGGCCAGGCCGGCCCCCAAACCGATCAACCCGAAAACCACGGTAGCTATATGTAAAGAAGCTAATTGCTGTTTATCATTTACGCCGGGCTTAAAATATTTTTTATAGATATCCATGGTAAATACCGTGGCGCTGGCATTCATATTACTGCTGATGGTGCTCATGGCAGCGGACAAGATAGCAGCTACTATTAAACCCAATAAGCCGGTGGGTACTTTGGTCACCATAAAATGCGGCAGCACTTTATCGGCATAATCGGCGGGTTTAAACGATGCTGCCAGGTTTTGTACCTGTTCAGGTGTAGCCAACGTACCCAGCTTATCTGTTGCCAGCTTTATTTTCACCGGATCAATCAAACCGGGCTGCATTTGATAAAAAGAATACAGGGATGTGCCGATGATAACAAACAGTAAAGAAACCGGCACATACATCCAAACACAAAGCCAGACGGATTTTGCAGCCTGTTTGCCTGATGCTGCCGTGTGGTATCGCTGAATATAATTCTGGTCCATACCAAAATTATTCAGGTTGATAAAGAACCCATACAATAATACCACCCAAAATGTGGGTTGGGTAAAATTGAACGATGTACTGCCCAAAGAGAATTTGTCATCTGCCCTGGCAATTTCAATTACTTTGGTAAACCCACCCGGAATTTGCCTGATCACCAGGTACAAAATAAGTAAGGCCCCTAATGTTTTTATAATACCCTGCACCACTTCTGTCCATATCACCGCTTCCATACCGCCAAGTACTGTATAAATAATGATACAAAGCCCCATCACGATCATGATGCTTTGCATGGAGAAGCCGGTAAGCGCCTGCAGGCTTAAAGCCATGCCGAAAAATATCGTCCCCATCCTTGCAAACTGCGTAAGCAAAAAACAAACAACGGCATAGGTTCTTGCCCAGGAACCAAAACGCTTTTCTAAATTGGTGTACGCAGAAATCTCACCTGTATTCCTGTAAAACGGCACAAAGTATTTAGTGGCCACCCATGCTGCCAGGGGCATAGAAAGGCTGAACACAAAAACATTCCAGTTGCCGCCAAAGGCTTTGCCGGGATTACCTAAGAAAGTATTGCTGCTTAAGAATGTTGCGTAGATGGAAAGCCCTATAGCCCAGCCGGGAATTTTGCCGGAAGCCTTGGTGAATTGTTCGCTGTTCTTATTTTTCTTTGAAAAGTAAAAGCCAATGCCCAGCATTGCCAGCAGGTAAACAATTATTATTGCAATATCAATTATAGGAAGATTACTCATTGATGCAATCGTAAAAAATCGTTTTGTTATCAGCAGTTGATCACTGATTGAACTTCATTGGCATAGCAAGCTATAAAGCGGCATTTCTACTCAACTTTTTTGAACCACGAAGACACTAAGTTCACTAAGCAACACAAATACTTGGTGCACCTTTGTGTTTTGTGTCTTCGTGGTTTAAATTAGTCATCCGTTGTTTTTCCCTGCACTGCTTTTGCTCCCGGCCACTGCTTATCTTTTATTTCTTTCAGTTTTAATTTTGACGGGTTGATCTTAACATATTTTATCTTTTCTCTTCGCCAGGTGTACACAATATGCACCATTCCATCTTTTGACTGGATTACTGAAGGATATGAGTATTGACCGATCGGTGAGTCTTCCAGTATCAATGCGGCATACCATTTTTTCCCGTCTTTTGATAGGGCAACATTCAACGGCGTACGTGGCCCCTTTCCCTTTACCCAGGTTGAGTCGGGCAGCACATGATTATATACCAGCAATTGCCTGCCATCTTTTAACGTAACCGCATCGGTGCCTGAATTATTATTGGGCAATGCAGAAGCTTTCATGTCGCTCCATGTTTTACCGCCATCACGGCTCCAGCTTTCGTTGATGGTTGTGTTACGGCTGCGACATAAAATCTGAAGCCGCCCGTCTTTATATTGCAGTATGCTGGGCTGTATCGCCTGTATCGTTTTGCCATCGTTTATATCTTCACTCTTTGTCCAGGTTTTTCCATAGTCAGGGGTGTATTCAATATGAGCTTTCCACCCGTTCTTTTCTGTACTCGACGGGCAAAGCAACAAGCCATTTATTAAAACAGGTTTGTTTTTGATCGGGCCGAGGATCCCATCTGGTAATGGTTCTCTTTTACTCCAGGTATGGCCATTGTCTTTGCTACGCATCATCCAGCCTGTCCAGCCGGCAACGTTTGGCCCGATCTTATAAAATAATAACAGTTCTCCATTACCGGCATAATATAAAACCGGATTGTAACAGGCATATCTTATTGTGTCATTAATAATTCCGTCAGCTGCTTTTTCAGGCGCAGTCCATTTAGCATTTACCAAACGGCTTGTCCAGATGCATACATCCTTATTCCCCTCTTTGGTGCCTCCAAACCATGCAGCAATCAAACCTTCCGGCGTTTCTGCAATGGTGGCGGCATGGCTTTGCGGAAACGAGGCAGTATCAAAAATAAATTCATCCACCAGTATGCCTTTCTTCCATTTGTTTTGTGCCGTTACCTGTACAGCACATAAAAGAAAAAGCAACCCGGATAATATCTTAGCTTTCATTATTGATAATTTATTGTTGCTTTGCAGCCGCCTTTTCTGCCTTTATCTTATCGGTATAAGCTTTGTATAATTGCCGCCAGTTACGCCCGTTATTATTGAGGTATTGTTCGCATTTGGTCTTATATATCTCAAAGATGCCCGATATCTCCCTCATATTCTTATAATCAATGGCCTGCTCCCTGGCCTGCTTAAGGTTTTTAAGTATCTCCGCTTCTTCTTTAGCAGTAAGATCCGGCACGATCGCTTTATATCCCTTTAGTGTAAAATCAACTTTGCCGATCGTGTATTTATCCAATATCATTTCTACCTGTGCCGAATCAAGCTCCGTTCTTAAAACGGTCATCAGGTCATCGTGTATGGACCTTGGTTTGGTGGAGCAAATGATAATATCCCTGTCCAGTTCAGACAGTTTATTTCCTGTAGCAGGGTTAATGCCTTCCGGTACCAGGGTAAATGGATGGCTGTTGTGCCAGTCTTTAACAGCGGTAAGGTGCACCGCAATGGCGGTCTTTACCTTTTCTGCCTTTGTATTATCATTCAGTTGCAATAATGCAACCCAGCCGGCAGCTTTACTTTCAAGCGATGTATCAACCTGGGCTGTTACTGGCTGTTTTGACAGTAATATCAGGGCAAGAAAAAAAATATTTTTTGTTTTCTTCATCATTTTATTTTTGATCTAAATTGATATGTGCCGCTTGATACTTCTACGACGACAGTGCCTTCTTTCCAAAAAGGTAATAGTTGAATATCATCTGCCTGTCGTAAAGATTTTCCCGACGCCGTTACATCCTCTATCGACCTGGCCGGAATAAAAATTCTTGCAGAGGTATTCGCAGGAATGGAAATATTCCACTCCAGTATGCCATTGTTTTTTTTCCAACTACTTTTAATTAAACCATACGCACTTTTATAAGATGCATCGACAAAGTCCAAATCAACAGGCGGTGACGGTTTCATGAATATTTTTTTAAACCCTACAGATTCTTTATCGGTTCTTATCCCGGCAAGGTTTTCATAGAACCAGGTGATCAGATCACCCAGCATCATTACATGGTTCTGGCTGTTCATATTGGGATCGGCAGTATTGCCATTCCATAATTCCCAAATGGTGGTGGCACCGTTCTCAACCATATAACCATAGCTTGGATAGGTAGTATTGGAAGCCAGTTTAAAAGCAAGATCAGTATTGCCATACTCTGTAAGCCCCCGAAATAAATACTGTGTACCAATTAATCCGGTGCTGATGTGGTCATTACTCTCCACATGAATTTTATGATAAATATTTTCAAATACTTTCTCCCGTAAAGAATCAGGACAAATGCCGAAATACAGCGGCAGCAGATTGGCGGTAATGGTATTGTTAGCGTAGCTGTATTGGTTTGAGTTATAAAATTTATTCTGAAAAGCAGTTTTCATTTTGTCGGCCAGTTCAGCATACTCTTTTATATCTGCATCGTTAGCTGTAAGTTTTGCAAAACGTTGCATAAAGGAAAGCAACTTGAAGTAATAAGCGCTTGCAATCAATTTCCCATCCGTTAACCGGGAGGTATCTTTTGCATGGATCAGTTGCAGGTTTTCGGGAGGAACACACCAATCGCCGTATTTATCCCTGGTCATGATATCATTCACCAGGTACTTATCACGCATGTACCAAATCCATTTTTTCATGGAAGCATAATTCTTCTGAATGGGTTTTATATCACCAAACTGGTTGTATAAGTTATTACTGATGGTGATAAAGGCTGCCGGCCAGGTAACATCATCAGAATAATAATTCCAGAATGCAGGAGCCACATCCGGTATGGCACCGGTTTCCTTTTGTGACTGTTCAATATCATCCATCCATTTGGCATACAGTTTTGCATTATCAAACATAAAACTCTCGCCCTGTGCACCAATTACCCGGTCGCCAAGCCAGGGCTGGCGCTCGTTGCGTTGCGGACAATCAACCGGCATGCCTTTATAATTGGAGGCAATCCCCCACCAGGCATTTTTATAAATGGCATTGATCGTTTGGTTTGATGTTTGAAAAGAACCTGTTGTCTCCAGGTCATCATACACCAGTTTACCTTCAAAATCAGTTATGGCTGGAGTGCCGGGAAATCCGGTTATCTCTACATACCGGAAACCATGGTACACAAATGAGGGTTCCCAGCCCCCGGCCCCTAAAGGGGAGTTACCGAATGTATATATATCTGTGACTTTAGCATCACGTAAATTAGCGGTAAATAATTCTCCGTTCGCTTTTAAACTTTCTGCAAAACGAAGTTTGATCTGTTCTCCTTTTTTCCCTTTTATATTTTGAAGTTTTAGCCAGCCGGCAAAATTCTGGCCCATATCCAAAATATATTTCCCGCTGCCGGTGTTTTTTATTGATACAGGTTTGATGGTTTGCATCACTTTCATCGGTTCAGCAAACTGGGCAGTTATCTTGCCGGCAGGAGCCGCCACCAACTGGGGTTGCATCCATCTGCTGTCATTGAATCCTGTATTGTTCCAGCCTGGAAATTCTTTGGTTGCGTCATACTCTTCGCCGTCGTATTCATTGTTTGTCCGTATCGGTCCATCCACATTCAGTTTCCAGCTTTCGTCACTAACCACTGTTTTCCTGGTGCCGTCGGCATACTCGATCTCTAACTGAAATAACAATTTTGGATAGCCGAATGTGTTGTGCTTTTGTGTTTTGTAATTCTGCCGCATGGTGAAGAAACGGCCGTTACCTAAAACAGTTCCAACAACATTGGAGCCATTCGTAATTTCAGCGGTTACATCATGTGTATTGTAAAAAAAAGATTTGCGGTAATCTGTAGGGTTGGGCGCCAAAACCTGGTCGCCGATCTTTTTTCCATTGATGTACAATTCATACATACCCAAACCGGAAATATAAACGGTTGCCCTTTTCACAGCTGAAGTGCTTTTAAACTCCTTTCTTAAATACCTTGCCGATAACCTTGACCATTGTGTGATACTATCCCAGGCAGATGCTTTATCATAGCCGATCCATTTTGCTTTCCAGTCACCGGCATTTAATAAACCGGTAGAGAAAAAAGCATTTTCATTGCAGGAAGCTTCCCCTTTGTTTGTAATTACTTTTACTTTCCAAAAGTACTTTGTGGCAGACCGCAATGGTTTCCCTCCGTAGCTGATAAGTAAAGATCTGCTGTCGTTTATTATTTCAGATCTCCACAGATCTCCATCACTGGCTTTTAATTTTTGCTCGCTGCTGCTTACAATAAGCTGGTAAGCAGTTTGGGCAACATTCCTTTGCTCACTCTCCAATTGCCAGCTGAACCTTGGCTGCACCGCATCAATCCCCAATGGATTCACCAGCATTTCGCAACGCAGGTTTTTCACAGTTACCTGGGCAGATACAATAAACCCTGCCAGTAAAAACGCTATCAGTAATTTTATCTTTGTCATCAGTTATTAAAATTGAAATACAATACCATCTTTAAAGCTCTTGAGGGGTCTTTTTCATAATCATAAAAAATATTCTTCATTCCCATGGGCCCGGTGGTTTCATTACGCTGCGTTTTGCTGCCAATGCTGCTGATACCCTGCATAAAGGAAATATCGCCTGATGGAAACAGGGGTTCATAATTATGCCACGGGTCTGTTTTCCAGGCAGGGGTGAAAAGGCGGAGGAATATATCTTCATTCTCAGTAAGTACAGTAAATGAATTCTGGCTGCCAGTAAATTTGCACCAGTACATATTGCTGTGATAACCTTTAAACTCAGGATATATCCAGCTTTCGCCGGTTTCGGTGCTGTTGTAATTCTTATGCCAGACACCGAACTGGTTGCCTTTCATGCGGTTCTTCCAAACCCGGTAAGGGCCATTTCCCATATAATCAACAGCAAGAATTTCCTTTTCCGGGAAAGAGAAATTCAGTCCTGCAAAATTGGTGAAGTAGGCTCCGGGAAAATAGTTTACTTCCAGTTTTATCCAACCAGAGGGATAGATTATCCACTTCAATGTGTTGTAGCTGTCTTTTTTATCAAAGCTTGACTCAATAATGTAATTGTCACCTTCAAAATATTTCTTTAGTCCTTTGAAATTATTTGCTCCCTCCTGTATCACCGGGCCGTTGTTAAAAGGTAATACTCCATTCTTGTTTCTTACATAGGTCAATGTGCCATTAAACTCATTAAACATCAATTGCAGATCTTTCACATGCACCAAAATGGCTGTTGTATCTGCTACAGGAATTTCAATTTTATCTTTACCCTCTTTTATTACCATTCTTTCACTAATAATTTTGGAGCTGCTTATAGGAAAACTCCAGGTGAATAATTCCTGCTCGTTCCAATCTTTCACAGTAACATATAAAGCATCGTACTCTTTCCAATCAGCAGGTAAACTAAGTTTCAATGGCCCTCTTGCCCCAGGCGGAATATCCGGGGATGCCATTACAGCTATATGCTCTTTTGCCGCCTGTTGCTTAAATTGCCTGAGGGAATAGCTAAACCTGCATTTCGTAAGGTTGCTGAAGTGATACCGGTTCTCAATCCAAAAAAATCCATCAAACTGCGGCGTAATTTCTTTCCGCTCAAAATGCACCGGGCTCCATATCTCTTTTATCGCATAATAGCTTCCTTCCTTTTCGTGGTGCGGTCCAACAATACCATCTGCGGCTCTGAATTTATCCGTATCCAGCGAATCGTTCTTATCTTTTCTTACCACAGCCTGGTCAGAAAAATCCCAGAGAAAACCGCCGGCACTTAAGGGATCATGCCACATTTTTTCCCAATAGTCTTCCAAACCTGCCCCATGACCACCATCGAATTGTCCGTGCAAAAATTCCGTCGGCATAACGATCTCCCTTCCATTCTCATAATTACCAATACCGTAATTATATTCACGGTAATGTTGAGTTTCTATTCCGTTAAACAATTGCCAGGGATGAACAACGGGGCGTTTTTGAATATCGAATTCCGTGAAATATTTATCAAGTTCCATGTTGTGCCCACCTTCATTTCCATTTGCCCACATAATGATCGATGGGTGATTCACGTCAAAGCTGATCATCTCTTCCAATAGTTTAACCCCTGTTTGGGTGTCATAATGTCCATGCCATCCCGCCAGTTCATCCATAACAAATAAACCAAGTGAATCACAGGCATCAAGAAAATGTTCGTCCGGTGGATAGTGACTGCAACGGACCGCATTCATGTTCATATCCTTTATCAATAATACATCTTCAATACTGTTTTGTTTGCTGAGTGTTCTTCCGGTTTCCGGACGGAAAGGGCTGCGATTAACACCTTTCATTTTCACTTTAACGCCATTTACATAAATACCATCTCTTTGTTTTAGTTCTATTGTGCGGAAACCGAATTTTTGAGTAACAATATGCAAAACTTTGTCTTTGCTGTAAATAGCGAAAACAGCTTTGTACAAATTTGGAAACTCCGGTGTCCATTGCTTAATCGTTTTGCAATCGACTTTAACAGCATACTCCTTTCCAAACTCACTGACTTTACTCTCACTTTTACCTATTGAATTATTATTCTGATCAAATATGTTAACAGTTAAAGAAGTTATGTAACCATCGCCTCCCGTTGTCAGTTTTGCGAAAAAACTACCATTTGCTTCTGCATTAATCTCTGTCTTTACTATATGTTTCTGCGGCAAAATTTCCAGCCATACCGGCCTGAATATTCCCCCAAAGATCCAGAAGTCAGCTTTGCGTTCTGCTTCATTTACCGACTGGTTTGCTGAATGCTTGGATACCGTTACTTCAAGCAAATTACTTTCTCCATACTTCAGCAACTTCGTTATATCATATTTAAAAGCATAAAAAGCCCCCTGGTGTACCTCTCCTGTTGGTTTCCCGTTGATCTTCACCTCTGCATCTGTCATCACACCTTCAAAAACAATATTGATATTTTTATTCTTCCAGGCAGATGGTGCAAAAAAATCATACTTGTATAAACCCTGCTCCTTTCCTCTTACACTATCTTTTGCAAAACCATAATCGTATTTACCAAATCCCTGTAATTCCCAGCAGGAAGGCACAGCAATGGTTGTCCATTTATTGGCATTCATTCCTGCCGTGCAAAAGAATTGCCATTGCCTTGCATCAGTTGGGCCGGTTCCGGAGAGGTATACTTTTTCTGTTGCTTGTGCAATACTGTAAAATGGAATTAAACCCACCAGGAACACAAATAAGAAATACAGAGAGCACAACTTTGTGTTCTTTGTGAAAAACTTAGTGTTCTTTGTGGTAAAATAAATACTCATAACTTACCTGTTACCCTTTTTAATTCTGACGACCCTGCAACCTTCTTACCATTCACCCACACACTCAATCCTTTTCCTTTTTTATATTTTAACCCGGTTTTATCCCAGATAATGGTAATAATTTTTCCATGATACAAAACATTATCCAGGCAAAACCAATCCCATTTGCCGGCAGGCAGCAACGGATTCACTTCAATTG
>DAOQRQ010000088.1:0-9441 GCA_035355815.1 Ferruginibacter sp.
TAAAGTACGTGTTATTGATGTGCTTCTTCAATGTGTTCATGGCAATAAAAAGGGCATCGGCTATCTGCTGGTTTGTTTTGCCTTCATAGAGAAGCTTCAGCACGTCAAACTCGCGGTCGCTTAAGGGCGCAGCCAGCTGTTTATTAATTTTATCGAACGACAGACCCGGTACGTGTTTGTTTGAATGGCTGGCATGATTGGCCAGTGCGATCTCTATCGTGGCATACAATGTTTTTTCATTGAAAGGCTTTACAATAAACCCGGATGGGTTGGTTTGTTTTGCCTTATCAATGGTTTCTTTATCCGAGTATGAGGTAAGGTAGATGAAGGGGATGAAGTTATTCCGGTTGATGTATTCGGCAATGTCGATGCCTGTTTTATCACTTTCCAGGTTAATATCCAGTATGGCAAAATCGGGCTGGTTTTTTTTCAACTGAAAAAAAGCTTCTTCGGGATCGAAGGCAATGCCCACCACCTCGTAATCATTGTTATTAAGGTACATGCCGATGTTCTTTGCGATCAGCGGTTCGTCTTCTACGATCAGAACTTTGATGTTGGTCATTTCAGCCGGTGGTTTTGAATTTTGGAATAAGTACCTGTACATCGGTGCCGTTACTGCCATTTACCAGCAGGCGGGCCTTCATCTTTTGCGAAAACGCTTTAATGATCTCGTAGCCGAATGAATTTGTTTTATCCGGGTTAAAATCCTGTTGCAGCCCGATGCCATTGTCTGTTACCTGCAGCAGCAGCCCGGCTTCATTCTTTTTCATGGTTACCCAGATCTCCCCGGTTTCCTTTCCTTTAAATGCATATTTAAGTGCATTGCTGATCAGTTCATTCAGGATCATGCCCAGCGGTATAGCCGTATCGGTGTGCAGGTTCAGGTTCTCGATCCGGGTATGCAGCTGAATTTTATCGGTGCGTATATTATAGGTCTGGAAAAGATGGTTACTCAGCATTTTAATATACTCATCCATATTTACACTGTTCACGGCATTGCCCTGGTACAGGTTCTGGTGAATGAAGGCCATGCTTTGTACCCGCTGAATACCTTCTTTGATGATGGCGGTTGCCCGCTCATCATTCAGCGATTGCGACTGAAGGTCGAGCATGCTGCTGATGACCTGTAAATTGTTCTTTACCCGGTGATGGATCTCCTTATTAAGCACTTCCAGCTCGGCTGATTGCTTATTAATGACCAGGCTTTTCTTCTGTTGTTTTTTGAACTGGTAGAAAATAACGCCTCCCAGTATCGTTACAGCCGCCAACCCAAGCCACAGCATTTTTTTGTTTCTTCTTTCATCATTCAGCAGCTTTTGTTTCAGTTCGTTCTCCCGGCTGAGTGAAAGGCTTAATTCTTTTTCTTTGGCAAGTTGGTCATTCCGGAGAATAGATTCTGTTTTTAATGCAGCCATCAGCAGTTTCTGACTTGCCAGGGAAGAATCCTTCAAAATGTTTTCACGCAGCAGTGCCATACGCTTCAACTCTTCCTTGCTTAGTTCCTGCTCTTTTAACTTATTGGCAAGGTTCAGGTATTCAATCTCTTTTTCTTTCAGGCTGGCATCGGCAGTGTTTTTTATTTCGGCACTTATTCTTTCCATATTCTCATTTCGGAAAATATCCTTATACCTGTCCATAAGTTTTGCCATACGGTAGGCGGTTTTGTAGTCTTCATGCTGGCTGCTCATTTCGGTGAGCATGCTTAAACCTGCTATGGCAAGTTCAGGGCTCCTGAATTTCTCTATCATGGCTGCCGCTGAGTCAAAATATTTCTCCGAATTCTCTTTATCCTTCACGGCGATATAATAATTAGAGGTAGCTGCCAGGAGTTTCATTTTATTAGCAGGATTATTTTGTTGTGCAACCAGTTCCGCTGCCTGTTTTTTTGCAGCAGCGGCTTCCTCCAGTTTTCCAAGAAAGGAAAGATTCACAAGCTCATCGATTGCAGCCTCTGCGGATGTTTCAATATCATTTTTAGCCAGCCGTTGTACTTCCCTGGTAAAGTAGAGGGAGCTGTCATATTGTTTCAGCGAAAAATAGATCTTCGACAGTTTTGCATTTGTTGCTACGATACCCTTCTCATCATTAAGGCTTTTTTTAACCGCAAGCGACCGCCTGAAATGATTGATTGCGCCCCTTGCCTGGCCAAAATCAAGGGCAATATTTCCCATAGCGTCCTGGCATTCGTTGAGCAATTTCAACTGGCCCGTTTTACGGAGAAGCTGGGTGGCTTCGCGGTAATTATCAAACGACTGCCGGAAATAGCTCAGTGCAGCATAAATATCTCCCATGGTTTTATGTACAATGCCAAGCGATATCTCGTCGTTTAAATTCTGCAACAGGGGTTTGGCCTTTTCCAGGTGGGTAATGGCCTCTTTGTACCCTTTTGTACGGAAATATAAAAGACCCAGTTCTGTTTCGCTGGCGGCAATACCGGGTAAATAGCCAATGCTTTCTGAAACGGTTAATGCTTTGTTTGCCCAGGAAAGGGCGGCGCTGCTGTTTTTTACTGAGTTCTCTTTACTGCTTACCAGGTATTGCTTTACCGACAGGCTGTCTTCATAGCGCACCGGCGGGGGCCTTAATTGCCCCCAAACCATGGTACTGCTTAATACAGTTACGTATAATGCCAGCCATTTCATACTTAAAAATATAGTTTCCTTCCGGGTTTCTTGCTATCCGGCAGCGTACAAAAATGCTTCAAGTAAAGGCAAAAGCAGTAACCCCCAGGGGTTATTTGTAAGCAGGCAGACAAATTTCCTATAAAAAATTTGGCGGTCTCATTTTATTTATCGTATATTTGCGATATAAAATAAAAACATGGCCATTCACAAAAAAGAAGAATTCACCCAAAAGGAGCAGGACCTGGCGGCCTTTGCCAAGGCGCTGGCCCACCCGGCACGTATTGCCATTCTTAAGTTGCTGGCACAGCGTAACGAATGCATCTGTGGCGAAATAGTAGATGTGTTGCCGCTTTCCCAATCCACCGTATCGCAGCATCTGAAAGAACTAAAGAACGCCGGGCTGATCGATGGAAATGTAGACGGACCAAGAAGTTGCTACTGCATAAACTGGAAAGCCTTTGACAAATTCATGGGCGAATTCAGTTTTCTTTTTAATAAAATGAAAGTACAGAACGAAAAAGCATGTTGCTAAGCTGATTGTTAATAATAAAAATAAAGCCATGAACAACGAATCTCAAATTAAAGAACTGGTAAAAGAAAAGTATGCTGCCATTGCAGCGCAGGACAAAGACCAGAATGCCGCTTCCTGCTGCGGCGCAACCGCTGCCTGTTGCGGCGATGATGTATATAATATTATGGCAGACGATTACAGCAAACTGGAAGGCTATAACCCCGATGCCGACCTGGGCCTGGGTTGCGGACTGCCAACCGAGTTTGCAAAGATGAAAGAAGGCGATACGGTAATCGACCTGGGCAGCGGCGCCGGTAACGATGCGTTTATTGCACGTAAGATCGTGGGAGAAAGCGGTAAAGTGCTGGGCGTTGATTTTACCGAAGCCATGATCAAAAAAGCAAGAGCTAATGCAGAGAAACTCAA
The DNA here is from genome assembly GCA_035355815.1 of Ferruginibacter sp. Lineage (GTDB taxonomy): Bacteria > Bacteroidota > Bacteroidia > Chitinophagales > Chitinophagaceae > Ferruginibacter. The sequence continues at coordinate 3,562 of DAOQRQ010000088.1, forward strand.
TTTCAATAATGTGGAGTTCAGGCTGGGTGATATTGACGATATGCCCGTTACTTCCAACTATGCCGATGTGATCGTGAGCAATTGTGTATTGAACCTGGTACCCAACAAACATAAGGTCATCAGCGAGATATTCCGTGTGCTAAAACCGGGTGGTCATTTCTCCATCTCCGACATTGTACTGGAAGGAGCATTGCCTGCCAAGTGGAAAGAAGTGGCAGAACTATATGCAGGCTGTGTTTCCGGAGCCGTTCAAAAACAGGTATACCTGGAAATGATAGAAGAAGCCGGATTTAAAGAGATCACCCTGCAAAAAGATAAAACGATAAACATCCCTGACGATATCCTGGCCAATTACCTGAGTGCCGGAGAAGTTGCGGAATATAAAAAAGGTACGACAAGGATCACCAGCATAACAGTGTATGCAGAAAAACCTGCCAAAGACGAGCGCAAATGCTGTGAACCGGGAAGCGGATGTTGCTAAAGATCAATTTTCACCATAACTAGTATAGCCATGAACAAAGATCAAAAAGACCCTGCTTGTTGCACAACAAACAGCGGGTGCTGCGGCATAACCGATTGGGGTTGCTGCTGACCGAACAAAGGTTGGCAGTTTCAGAAAACCGCCAACCTATTTATTAATTTCAAAAATAAACAGAATGACAACTGAAACATTAACATCACCTGCTTTACAGGCTGATCTGAATAAAAACAAAATAAACTACCTGTGGCTCAATGGCGAAAGGGTGATAGGAATTGAGGGCCTGGAAATATATGAGGATTGCAAACAACTGCATCACCTGCCGGCCATTAAGAAAGAGCAACGGGATGAACTGAACAGCATCATCAATTCAACCCTGGAAAGATATGCGGAAGAAGGTATCTGCAATTACTGGCCATGCCTGGTAACAAAGGCAAAGGAATATTTTTCGGAACAGGGTTATTGCGTGATCAAGCAGGATAAAATTAAAATTGAGATAAGGCAGTCCGTTGAAGTGGTATCACCGTCTTTCCCGGCAATAGATGTAACAACAGTGAAAAGAACTGATCGGTTCCTTACAGCAGCCGGTCTTTGGTATATCCAACGTCAGGGTAAGATGAGATCGCAAAAAAGGTTTATCTAAGAAATAAAATTCATTCAAACCAAAACATAAAGCCATGCGCTCAGAGTCAGCATCACTGCAGCTAAAAATTGCACTTACTGAAAAAGAAAGGCAGGAAGTATTCAGCTTGCTAACGCAGCAAAACTTACCTATTACCGATATTAAAGAAGATACCCTTCTTTATTTTTTACTGGATGCTGATAAGGTAATGGGCACTGCAGGTCTGGATATATTTGATGATTGTGCATTGCTGCGCAGCGTGAGTGTGGTGGCCGATGCCCGGGGAAAAGGGTATGGTAAGATCATGAATGAACAGATCGAAAAATTTGCAAAGGAAAGCGGGATCAGCTGCATGTACCTGATCACCCATACGGCAAAAGATTTTTTTGACCGCCAGGGCTATTGTGTCATTGACCGGGCAACGGCTCCCGATGCCATAAAACAAACCGAGCAGTTTACCGGATTATGTCCTTCATCGGCTGTAGTAATGAAAAAAACCATCTAAGCATGAAGAAGAAGATCCTTTTTGTGTGCATCGAAAACAGCAACCGTTCTCAAATGAGCCAGGCATTTGCAAAAATTCTTGGTGGAGAAGACGTGGAAGCATTCAGCGCCGGAAGCAAACCGAGTGGCATCGTAAACCCCAAAGCCATTGCAGCCATGAAGGAACTGGGCTATGACCTGGGTACGCACGACAGCAAAAGTCTTGATGAAGTAAAACAGTTTGCTCCTTTTGATGCCGTGGTAACGATGGGTTGCGGCGATGCCTGTCCCTGGATGCCGGCAAAACAATTCATCGACTGGCAGATACCCGATCCAAAGAATATGGAACCAACACAATTCAATGAAGTGAGAGACCTGGTGGCCGTCAAAGTGAAACAACTTCTAAAAGAACTCAAATAAAAAAGCCTTTCATTTTCTGAAGGGCTTTCTGTTATCTTTTTATAAGATGATTATCGTTTACTGATCTTGGATAAGAGGCGAAGTATCTCCAGGTACAACCACACAATGGTTACCAGCAATCCAAAAGCGCCATACCACTCCATGTATTTGGGAGCGCCCAGTTCGGCGCCACGTTCTATCATATCAAAATCGATGATCAGGTTGAGGGCTGCCAGCGCCACCACGAAAACGGAAAATCCTATTCCCAGTGCACTTCCTTCGTGCAGGAAGGGAATAGAAATACCAAACATACCGAGCACCCAGGTAATGAGATAAAAAACAGCAATACCCGCAGTAGCGGTAAAAATGATGGCCTTGAATTTTTCGGTGGCCCTGATGATACGAAAGCTGTAAAGCAGGTACATGGCAATGGCAGTGCCGAATGTAAGTCCTACGGCATTGATCACAATGTCCGGCGCCAGTTCGGCAAAAGCAAAATTGTAATAGGCAGATATGGCACCCACAAACAACCCTTCCAGTAATGCATAAAGAGGAGCCAGCCATGGACTCCATTCTTTTTTAAACATCAGTACAATAGCAACTACCAACCCGCCAAAGGCGCCGATATAAATAAGTGGCTGAACATTGGCTCCTCCTGCAAATTGTTTCCAGGCGTAAAATGCCGTACCCATCACCATCAGGAACAGAAAACCGAATTTCTGCAAAGTGCCTTTGATGGTCATGGCATTTTCGTTGGTTACTACCTCTTCCAGTACGGTATCCTTAAATCTCTTTTCAGATAAAGTGGGATTACCCGATTTAAATAAGTCCATGTTTTTGAATTTAGAAGCTAAAATTAAAGGTTTATCGCATAAAAAAAACGTTATTTCTCCTTCTTTGGTATGTGTTACAGGGGCCCAACTTTCTTATCTTTGCCGCATGGAACAGTTGTTATTACAGATAGAAGAGCTGAAAAAAGAGATCGCTTCATTCAATGGGGGCGATGCAGAGACTTTTCGCATTAAATACCTCGGATCAAAGGGCCTGGTTAAGTCATTGATGGGCGAAATGAAAAATGTGGCCGCCGAAAATAAAAAAGAAGCCGGCCAGTTGCTGAACGATTTCAAGCTTTTTACCGAGGCGAAATATGAGGATCTTAAAGTTGCCTCAACCGCAAACAACAAACCTCAAACCTCAAACATTGACCTTTCTCTTCCCGGCGACCCCATGCCCCTGGGCAGCCGTCACCCCATCAGCCTGGTGAAGAACAGGATCGTTACAATTTTTCAACGGCTTGGTTTTGCCGTGGCCGAAGGTCCGGAGATAGAAGACGACTTCCATAATTTTACGGCGCTTAATTTACCGGAGAATCATCCTGCCCGTGATATGCAGGACACTTTTTATATTTCTCAAAACCCCGATTGGTTATTGCGTACGCATACTTCCAGTGTACAGGTACGTGAAATGGAAAAAGGAAAACTGCCCATCCGCATCATTTGCCCGGGCCGGGTTTACCGGAACGAGACCATCAGCGCAAGGGCCCACTGCTTCTTTCACCAGGTAGAGGGATTATACATTGCAGAAAATGTTTCTTTTGCCGACCTGAAACAAACACTTTACTTTTTTGTGCAGGAGATGTTTGGCGAAACTGTGAAGATCCGTTTTCGCCCCAGCTATTTCCCGTTCACCGAGCCCAGTGCCGAAATGGATATCAGTTGCCTCATCTGCGGCGGCGAAGGTTGTAACGTTTGTAAAAAAACAGGTTGGGTGGAAATTCTTGGCTGTGGTATGGTGCATCCAAATGTATTGGACAACTGCGGCATCGACAGTAACAAATACACCGGCTTTGCCTTTGGTATGGGTATCGAACGCATCACCATGCTTAAGTACCAGATAAAAGACCTGCGTTTGTTCAGTGAGAATGATGTGAGGTTCCTGGATCAGTTTACCGGGGCTGTATAAGGTCATCATGGGGGAAGAACGACCGAAGCGATCTGCTGGTAAAAATTCGATATTGATGTTACAGGCATTTGTTCATTACCCATCATCGTCCCCGCAGTTAGCGGGGCTCTCTTGTGCTTTTATTTCTTTAATCAGCAATTAAAATATCAATGTCTCAACAAATAAATTCCATCTGCGTTATCGGTGCCGGCACCATGGGCAGTGGCATAGCGCTTGCTTCGGCGCAGAGCGGCTTTTATACCTTGCTGTTCGACATTAATAATGAGGTGCTGGAAAAAGCAAAAGCATCCATTCAGAAGAACCTGCAGTTTTTAACAGACAAACAAAAAATTTCTTCCGAAGAAAAAGAAAGGGTATTCAGCCGCATCCGCTTCATCACCGATACCAACGATTGCCTGGCCGATGTGATCATAGAAGCCATCATTGAAAAAGTGGAAGCCAAGGTTGCCATCTTCAATCAACTGGCCGAAGTGAACCATGCCGAAGTGATCTTTGCAACCAACACTTCTTCCTTATCTGTTTCCGGCATACAGTCCGGTGTGGTACATCCGCAGCGGGTAGTGGGTATGCATTTTTTCAATCCCGCCCATATTATGAAACTGGTAGAAGTGGTAAGGGGAGAACAAACCAGCGAAGCCGCTGCACAAAGGATCTATGATCTTTGCCTGCAGATGAATAAAACACCGGTGATGTGTAAAGATGCACCGGGATTCATTGTGAACCGGGTGGCAAGGCATTATTACCTGGAAGCAATGAAACTGGTGGAAACAGGCGTAGCCACGTTTGAAAATGTAGACGATATCATGGAAGCAACGGGTTTTAAGATGGGGCCCTTCCGTTTGATGGACCTGATCGGTATGGATATCAACCTGGCAGTTTCCCGGTCTTTATACGAGGCCAGTGGCGAAGCAGAACGCTTTAAACCATCTTCCATACAAATAGATAAAGTGGCAAAGGGCGAACTGGGAAAAAAGACCGGCAGGGGATTTTATCAATATTGATCCGTAAGTGCATACACGGCAAAAGAAGCCAGCCAGTGTTCTCCTTCATAATTACCGCTTGCCACTTGCGGCAGCGCTGCTTCTAAATGTTCATTGGCCAGCACAAGAAGATGTTTGTTGTTAATGGTTGCGGCAATTCCCTTCAGGCACCAGGCACGGCTTAAATTCAATCCATCTAAATGCACCAGCTTTCCATCGGAACGGTCCTTTACTTTTCCGGGTGCTGGTTTAAAATTTTTATCAAACAGCTGCGGCATGAATTTTTTCAGCCAGTTGGTGAATGGTTGTTTGGGTAAAACCTTTCTCATCAGGTCGGCTTCTTCCAGGCAGGGACTTAAAAAATCACTGCCACCGGGCTCCCAGCTAAAAGGGCAGTTTTTGTCTGCAGAATAAAAACGCATGGCGGCTCCGTCAATGGCTTTTGTAAGTGCGCTGTCTTTTTGATGCATCGCATAATCATACATCATACTTAATCCAAACGAAAGGTTGCTGTGCTCACCCGCCCGGATGGGGTAAACAAGTTTATCTAAATAAGCTACGGTAAGTTTGGCGAGCTCCGCTGCAAGCGGTTGCAAAGCGGTTGCCCATTTTTTTGCATCGGGATCATTCCAGGTGAGCAGCTCATCCTGCAATTGCAGTAACCATGCCCAGCCATAGGTACGCTCAAAACTCTTATTGTCCTTCGACCGGAAGAGGACCACTTCCCGGTCAATATTTTCTTTCGTAAAATGTTTATTAAAGAGTTCACGTACCTGTGCTGCTTCCGGTATGCCGGGAAACAACTTAAGCAACCGCACCAGCATCCAATGGCCATGTACGCTGCTGTGCCAGTCGAAACAACCAAAAAATGCCGGGTGATAATTTTTCGGGGCAGTGGTTAATGAAAGATCGCCGAAAGTGATCCCGGTCTTATACGGAAATTCTTTTTCTGCACA
>DAOQRQ010000089.1:0-9440 GCA_035355815.1 Ferruginibacter sp.
TGGGGCTTCAAAGGATTTGTGGTAACGGATTATACCGGCATCAATGAAATGATCGACCACGGCATGGGTAACCTGCAACAGGTTTCTGCACTGGCACTAAAAGCAGGCATTCATATGGATATGGTAGGCGAAGGATTTTTAACCACGCTGAAAAAATCGCTGAGCGAAGGAAAAGTAACACAGAAGGAAATTGACGACGCCTGTCGTTTCATCCTTGAGGCAAAATACAAACTTGGTTTGTTTGATGACCCCTATCGTTATTGCAATGCAGAAAGAAGCAAGACCGATGTTTATACGGCGGCGAATATTAAAACAGCAAGAGAGATAGCGGCAGAGAGTTTTGTATTGCTGAAAAACCAGGGTAATATTTTACCAATAAAAAGATCGGGCACCATTGCACTCATTGGCCCGCTGGCCGATACAAAAGAAAATATGCCGGGCACCTGGAGCGTATCAACCGATCTTAAAAAAGCCATTGCGGTTAAAGAAGGACTGGAAAAGGCTGTTGGAAGCAACGCAAAGATCTTATACGCCAAAGGTTCTCCCTTTGATGCCGATGCAGAACTTGAAAAAAGAGGAACCATGTTCGGGCGTGAGTTAAAACCAGATAACCGAACCCCTGCAGAATTATTGGCAGAAGCATTGCAGGTGGCAAGCCAATCGGATGTGATCGTTGCCACGCTGGGCGAAGCATCCGAAATGAGCGGTGAAAGTTCCAGCAGAACCAATATTGAAATTCCGCAAATACAAAAAGACCTGTTGGCTGCTTTATTAAAAACAGGCAAGCCGGTGGTATTGGTGCTGTTCACAGGCCGCCCCCTGGCATTATCCTGGGAACAAAAAAATGTTCCGGCCATTTTGAATGTTTGGTTTGGCGGCAGTGAGGCAGGTAATGCCATTGCCGATGTGTTGTTCGGTGATGTGAACCCTTCCGGGAAACTCACCACTTCGTTTCCACAGAATGTAGGACAGGTGCCCATCTTCTATGCGCATAAAAATACAGGCCGCCCGCTGGGTGAAGGCAAATGGTTTGAAAAATTCCGTTCCAACTATCTCGACGTATCCAACGATCCGCTTTATCCATTTGGTTATGGGTTGAGTTATACCTCTTTCAGCTACAGCGATGTTAAACTCAGCAGCACTTCTTTAAAAGGCAATCAAACGTTAACGGCAACTGTTACTGTTACCAATACCGGGAAACTGGATGGAAAAGAAACCGTACAGCTTTATATTCGTGATGTAGTGGGCAGTGTTACCAGGCCGGTGAAAGAATTGAAAGGATTTCAGAAGATATGGCTGAAAGCAGGAGAGTCAAAAACCGTTTCATTCAGCATTACGCCTGCCGATCTTAAATTTTATAACTACGATCTGAAATACGATTGGGAGCCCGGAGAGTTTCAGGTACAGATCGGCGCTGATTCAAGGGATGTAAAAACGGCATCTGTTAACTGGTTAAAATAGATTTATGATGAAACATACGTATGTTTTGTTGCTGGTAATTGTATGGAGCATACAATTAGTGAATGCCCAGCCGCTTAAAATGATGACCTATAATATCCGCCTGGATCTTGCTTCCGACGGAGAGAACGACTGGACGCATAGGAAAGAATACTTTACTTCACAGATAAAATTCTATGAACCCGATATATTCGGTGTGCAGGAAGCGCTGCCGAACCAGGTGACCGATATTGCCACTTATCTTCCTGCCTATAGCTATGTGGGCACGGGAAGAGACGGCATCGGTAAAGGGGAGTCGTCGAATATATATTATAAGAAGGGCCGCTTTACCGTTCAAAAAGAGGGAACCTTTTGGCTTTCGGAAACACCCGATACCGTTTCAAAGGGATGGGATGCCGCATTGAACCGGGTTTGTACCTATGCGCTGCTGGAAGATAACCAGACAAAAAATACTATCTGGGTATTCAATACCCACCTGGACCATATCGGGGAACTGGCCCGTACAAAAAGTATTAAACTGATCGTTTCAAAGATTCGTGACTTCAATACAAAGAATTACCCGGTGGTATTTATGGGCGACTTTAATTCGGAACCATCAACAGACCGGATCAGGTGGTTGAAAAAAGTAATGACCGACAGCCGGGATGTTTCGGTGGAGAAACCCTTTGGCCCTTCGGGAACCTTCAATGGGTTTAAGTTCAATGAACCGGTTACCAAACTGATCGATTATATTTTTATTTCCCAGCCGCTGCTCATAACGGTAAAAAAATATGCGGTGCTCAGCGATTCAAAAGATCTGCGCTATCCATCCGATCATTTGCCGGTTTATGTTGAACTGGAGATCAATAATCATTAACAGATGAAACCATTTTTTTCTTCCATCTTCATTGCTATTATCTTTCTGCAACCTTCTGTTTCTGTTGCTCAGAAAAAAACAATTGACCAACGGGTTGATTCTGTTCTTAAACTAATGACGCTTGATGAAAAGATCGGTCAGCTTAATCAATACAACGACGACTGGAATGCCACCGGGCCGGTTACACTGGACAGCACTAAAAAGGAACAGGTATTAAAAGGACAGGTTGGGTCTTTGCTGAATTGCGTGGGAACATTAAGAACAAGAACCTGGCAGAACATAGCCATGCAATCACGCTTAAAAATTCCGTTGCTGTTTGGGCAGGATGTTATTCACGGATATAAAACAACATTTCCCATACCATTGGCAGAAGCCTGCAGCTGGGATATGGATGCGATACAGCTATCAGCAAGAACGGCAGCCACAGAAGCAAGCGCTGCCGGCATACACTGGACCTTTGCACCGATGGTAGACATTGCCCGTGACCCACGCTGGGGAAGGGTTATGGAAGGAGCCGGCGAAGATCCCTACCTGGGGTCAAAGATCGCTTATGCAAGGGTAAAAGGTTTCCAGGGAAATAAATTAGGCGAGGTGAATTCATTGATGGCCTGTGCCAAACATTTTGCAGCCTATGGGGCAGCCATTGGCGGTCGTGATTATAATTCCGTTGATATGAGTGACCGCCTGCTATGGGAAGTTTACCTGCCACCGTTCAAGGCAGCGGTTGATGCAGGCGCAGCTACCTTCATGAATTCATTCAACGATATCAACGGAGTTCCTGCAACTGGAAATAAATACCTGCAACGGGATATCCTCAAAGGCAAATGGAATTTTAAAGGTTTTGTGGTGAGCGACTGGGGTTCTATCGGCGAAATGATCAACCACGGCAATGTAAAGAATGAATACGAAGCAGCACTGTCTGCGATCACGGCAGGCAGCGATATGGACATGGAAAGCCGTTGTTATAAAAACAACCTGGCGCAGCTGTTAAAAGATAAAAAGATCTCGCTTGCACTGATAGAGGATGCCGTGAAAAGAATATTACGTAAGAAATTTGAACTGGGGTTATTTGATGATCCGTATAAATTCTGCAATGCCCAAAGAGAGCAGGCTGCATTGACCGATCCGGCGCACGCAAAAACAGCAAGAGAAGTGGCGGCAAAAAGTATTGTACTGCTGAAGAACGAGAACAACCTGCTTCCCTTATCAAAGAATATAAAAACAATTGCTTTCATCGGGCCGTTGGTAAAAGCAGTAAAGCAGAACAAAGGTTTCTGGGATGTGGAAGTGCCGGGTGTTGATTCAAACTTTATTGTATCACAGTGGGAGGGGCTGCAGAATAAACTGGGTAGCAATTCAACCTTGCTTTATGCAAAGGGCTGCGATATAGAAGGCGATGATAAAAGCGGGTTTGCAGAAGCGGTTGATATGGCAAAGCGGTCGGATGTGGTAATTCTCAGCATCGGCGAAAGAAGAGATATGAGCGGCGAAGCAAAGAGCCGCAGCAATATAAATATTCCCGGTGTGCAGGAAGAACTGCTGAAGGAATTACTGGCTACCGGCAAGCCGGTAGTGGTGCTGATCAATGCAGGCCGGCCATTGGTATTTACTTATACGGCTGAACAGGCACCTGCTGTTTTGTATACCTGGTGGCTGGGAAGCGAAGCAGGCAATGCCATTGCTGATGTATTGTTTGGTGACTATAATCCTTCTGCAAAACTGCCCATCAGTTTTCCCCATAACGAAGGTCAGATACCCATTTATTACAGTCATTTTAATACAGGCCGCCCGGCAGCAGATGACAACGATAAGAATTACCGGTCATCTTACAATGATCTCTCGATCTTTCCAAAATATGAATTTGGATACGGGTTGAGTTATACCAGCTTTCAATACAGCAACCTGAAATTGAATAAAAAGAAAATGAGGGCGAATGAAGAGATAGAAGTCTCTTTCAGTATTGCCAATACAGGTAAGTACGACGGGGAAGAGATCGTGCAATTATATTTACGTGACAAAGTAGGTTCCATCGTACGCCCGGTTCAGGAATTAAAAGACTTTGCTAAAATAAAGTTGAGATCGGGCGAACGCAAAACGATCTCATTCATCATTGATAAAGAAAAACTCTCCTTCTATAACCAGCAGCTTCAATGGGTGGCCGAGTCGGGTGATTTTGACATCATGATCGGTGCTTCCTCAAGGGATATCAGGTTAAAAGACAGCTTTGAACTGCTGAAGTGAAGCTGCTAAACTCCTGCCTGCTTTTATTTGGACTGAAGCTATGAATTTCCGATTCTAAAATATATCTTTAGCCACGGTTGAAACAGAAACAAAGCGTTGCTCACCACAGCGCAAGAAAGCCAATCAACTAATATCGCTTTCCATTCCCTTGAAATTTATTATTTAATTACATTCAATTCATTAAAAATGAATTCAACGTCTTTGGCAAAAGCCGGCATACTGACCGTAGTGTTGGTGGCGGCGGCTGTGATCAGTTGGGAACTGTATGTACGCAGCAAGGGATACGATACCTCGTACGACGATGACCCGGCCCTTTGGTCGGATAAACGAAAGAGGGTGTATGAACCGATGGATAAGTCAACCGTTTTCATCGGCTCATCCCGTATCAAATTCGACCTGGACATTGATACCTGGGAAACTATGACCGGTGACCTGCCCGTTCAACTGGCTTGTGTGGGCAGTAACCCCATCCCGGTTCTGGAAAACCTGGCTGCTGATGAAAATTTCAAAGGCAAATTAGTAGTAGATGTAACGGAAGGATTATTCTTCTCCACTTCTCCCGGTAATAGCACGAGGCCGGTTGAGAATATAAAATATTATAAAGAAAAAACACCCGCCCAGCAGGCAAGTTTTCATATTAACCACCTCCTGGAATCGAAGTTTGCTTTTTTAAATAAAGAATGGCTTTCATTGGGTGCCCGGCTGAATACACTGGATATTCCCGACCGCCCCGGGGTATATAACTTTAAAGGCTTTCCATCTGATTTTGGCAGGGTGAAATTCAGCCGGCAGGAATACATGACCGATAAGTTTGTCACTGACACGGTTCTTCAGAATAAAGTGAAGAACATCTGGGATGGTTTCCGTAAGGCAAGTAAAGATCCGCCTGCATCGGGAGCAAAGCTCGATTCGATACTGAACGTGGTGAAAATTGCGGTGGATAAAATAAAAGCAAGGGGCGGTCAGGTATTATTTGTAAGAACTCCTTCCAGCGGCGCTTTCCTTATGGGAGAGAATATGGGTTTCCCCAGGGATAAATATTGGGAAAGAATATTAACCGTTACCGGTTGCCCGGGAATTCACTTCGCCGATTACCCGGCCATTGCACATTTTGTATGCCCTGAATTTTCTCATTTAAGCCAGGCCGATGCGATCGTGTTCACAAAACATTTCATTAAGATACTGAGTGAAGAGAAGGGATGGAAGTTCCCCAAAACAATACAACCATAGTATTCAACCTTAACCAACTGCACCATGGTATTCAACTCCTATACATTCATTGCCTTCTTCATCATCATGCTTATCCTGCACAACCTTCCCTTTACCTGGAAAGTGAAGAAGGTAAACCTGTTGCTGGCCAGTTATGTTTTTTATGCGGCCTGGAATCCGCCGTTCATATTACTGCTCTGGCTTTCCACCGTAGTGGATTATTTTGTAGGCCGTGCCCTGTATACGCAGGAAAATAAACACAAACGAAAACTGTTACTGGTATTGAGCCTCATCGGCAACCTGGGCATGCTTTGTTTCTTCAAGTACGGAACATTCTTGTTAGACAATTTTACGCACCTGGTTAATTTACTCGGTATGGATTATCATCCCGCCAAACCAAACATCATCCTGCCGGCGGGTATTTCCTTTTATACATTCACCACACTTTGCTATACCATTGATATGTATAAAAGAAAAAGCGAACCGGTAAAATCATTGCTCGATTTTTCTTTATTCGTTACGTTCTTTCCGCACCTGGTGGCCGGGCCGATCGTTCGTCCGCCACAACTGGTGCCTCAGTTTGAAACAGAACGCAAGGCATCGCAGCAACAATTGATGCAGGGTTTATTACTGGTCTCCCTTGGGTTGTTCATGAAAGTGGTGCTGGCCGACAGTATGCTGGCGCCAACAGCCAATGATATTTTTCATCCGGGCGAAACTCCGTTAAAAACCCTGGATGCATGGACGGGGGTGCTCGCTTTTTCGGGACAGATATTCTGCGACTTTGCCGGTTACTCCACCTGTGCCATTGGCGTGGCTTTGTGCCTGGGATTTGTGTTGCCGCATAACTTTTTGTATCCCTATGCCGCCATTGGCTTTTCCGATTTCTGGCGAAGATGGCATATTACCCTGTCGGCATGGCTGCGTGATTACCTGTATATACCCCTGGGTGGGAACCGCAATGGAAAATTCAGAACCTACATGAACTTAATGATCACCATGCTGCTGGGCGGTTTGTGGCATGGCGCCAACTGGACCTTTGTGGTTTGGGGTGCCTTGCACGGCGCTTATTTGTGGGGAGAAAAGATCATACAGGATCTGCGGAAAAAACCGGAACCGCTTGTACCCGTTGCTTCGGGAGAGTTGGGTGTGCTGGGCGCTATTCCCAAAGAATTCAAAGAAAAAACGATCCGCAATTTCATCTATGCCATGATCACCTTCTTTTTCATCAACGTAACCTGGGTATTTTTCCGGGCGCCTGATTTTACCACCGCCTGGCAGTTGCTTACATCTATGTTCTCCAGCGTGCCCAAGGCAGAGGCCTATCTTACTACACTGGCCATAATAAAAGTGCTGGTGATCATTGTCCTCGTTGTTGCCTTTCACTGGATGATGCGTAACACAAAAGTATTAACGGTGGCAGAAAAAATGCCCTGGTGGTTGCTGGGTATTGTTTGGTCTGTGATGTTGCTGTTGTTGATATGGAGCCAGGAGAGCAGCAGCTCGTTCATCTATTTCCAGTTTTAGCGGAAGAGAAATTATTAACTGACCACTTTTTTTGCTTTGGGTTTCTTTTCAGCGGTCTTACCTGCTGAGGAATCCCGTTTAAAGATATCTGTCTGTAGAACCACTTTTTCAAATTCGGTCACCGGTCTTTTGCTTTCAATAAGTTTGATGAGCAGTTCGGTGGCAACCTGTCCCATTTCAAATGCCGGTTGCTTTACAGCCGTGAGTGACGGGCTCAGCAATTCCACCAACGGGGAGTTTGAAAAACCAACCAGTGCCATATCATCGGGTATTGCCAGGCCTATTGATTTCAATGCATTCAGGCAGCTGATGGTGAGCCGGTCGCCGGCGCTGAAGATGGCATCGGGCCTGTCTTTTAAACCTACCAGGCTCTTCACGGCATCTTCCAGTTCATCATAGATCATACCGCCGTGATTGCAATATCGGATGTATGATTCGTTCAATGCAATGCCGTTGTCTGCCAGTGCCGCTTTGTATCCCTCCAGCCTCTCCCGGGTAATGGATAAATGGGGTGAACTGGTTACATGTGCGATCCTGGAATATCCTGAATCAATAAGATGCTGCGTGGCATCGTAAGCGCCTTTGTAATTATCCACCACCACTTTAAAAGTTTCTATCTCTTCGGTGATGCGGTCGAAGAACACGATGGGAAATCCTTTTTCATGCAGGTTCTTAAAATGTTCTATATGGTCTGTTTCGGCCGAAAGTGAAACCAGCAATCCATCCACCGAGCGGGAGGCAAGATGCTCTACGTTCACCACTTCCCGGTCGTACGACTCGTGACTTTGTGATATGATAACATGGTAGCCCCGGTTGTAAGCGATGGATTCGATGCCGTTAATGGCCTGTGAAAAAAAGTTGTTGGCTATCTCGCAAACCACTACGCCGATGGAACGGCTTCTCCTTTCTTTTAAACTAAGGGCGATGGGATTGGGGCGGTAATTATACTGCTCCGCATATTCGATCACCAGTTTCTTTGTTTCGGGACTTATTTCGTAGCTGCCACGCAGGGCCCGGGATACGGTAGATGTAGATAACCCAAGCGCTTTGGCTATATCTTTAATGGTAATGGGCTCGTACATTTTTCTGTTATTATTTCTCCTGCTTTACCCGGTAAAATTATGCAGTCCTGTTATACTAAAAAAGCTCCGGGCTGGTTTTTTTAACTGATTGACTTACTGCTGCAATCGTTACCGGCAACGATTGCGTAAAAAAATCAATTCCTGATTAAGAAATTCTTGAATAATCTGTGTAGAATTGACATCTATACCCCCTGAAAATACGAATAAGTTCCGTGCCCGGAAACAAAAAGATTGCTGTTTTTCAATTTTAAGAAATAATAAATACTGCTATATGAATAAACTACTCGTTTTATTAACCGTATTATTTTTTATCCCCGTTACATTACTGGCGCAAACCCGAACCATTAAGGGAAAAGTGGTGGATGAATCGGGCAACCCGGTAATTGGCGTGAACATCACCGGCAAAGGGGCCAAAAAAGGTACCCAAACCGATAAGGATGGTAATTTCAGTATTGCCGTAACCGGTTCAGGAGTCACCAACCTCGTGGCATCTTCTGTTGGTTTTGAGACCAGGATCGTAGCTGTAAGCAGCGATGACGCCGGAACAATTCAACTGGCAAGGGCCGTTATCACCCAGGAAGACGTAGTGGTGATCGGTTATTCTTCCATTAAAAGAAAAGACCTTACGGGTTCTGTTTCTTCAGTAGGCTCTAAAGAACTGAAAGACTTCCCGCTTTCCTCCGCTGCAGAAGCTTTGCAGGGGAAACTGGCCGGTGTTCAGCTGGTTTCTACCGAAGGCGCACCGGGTGCCGATGTGGTGGTGAGAGTAAGGGGCGGCGGATCCATTACACAGGATAACTCTCCGATGTATATAGTAGATGGAGTACAGGTAGAAAATGCATTGTCTGTTCTTTCGCCCCAGGATATACAGAGTGTAGACGTACTGAAAGACGCATCCACCACCGCCATCTATGGAGCCAGGGGCGCCAATGGTGTGGTGATCATCACTACCAAGGGCGGCAGAAGCGGAAAAACACAGGTAACCTATAACGGTTCTTATGGATTTCGTCAACTCAGGGAATTCCAGGATGTGATGAGCCCTTACGATTTTGTGCTTTGGCAATATG
>DAOQRQ010000090.1:0-9405 GCA_035355815.1 Ferruginibacter sp.
GGGCCTATAGCTCAGCCGGTTAGAGCATCTGACTCATAATCAGAGGGTCCCTGGTTCGAGCCCAGGTGGGCCCACAAACCTCACAACAACCTGTGAGGTTTTTATTTTTAAAGAGAGCGAATAAATAAAACCCGTTAATGAAAGGGATAAAGAACATCATTTTCGACCTGGGCGGCGTTTTGCTGGATATTGATACCGGCAAAACCAATGACGCATTTGAAAAACTGGGGGTGCCGGATTTTAAAAACAATTACTCGCTGTATAAAGCTTCGCCTTTGTTCGACAACCTGGAAAAAGGAAACGTATCTGAACCCGAATTTTTTAATGCCATCCGCCAGCTAAGTAACCTGCCCCTGCTGGATGCTGCTATCCGGGATGCATGGAATGCCCTTATCCTCGATTTCAGGATGGACAGCCTGCAACACCTGGATATGCTAAAAAGCAGGTACAGCCTGTATTTGCTGAGTAATACCAACAGCATTCATCACAGGGCTTTTCACCAGTCTTTTAATGAACAAACCGGCGGAAAAAATTTTGATGGCTATTTCACGAAGGCCTATTATTCTCACCAGGTAGGACTTAGAAAACCTGATAAAGAGATATATGACCTGGTGCTTTCGGATGCCGGTATCGTGGCCGGTGAAACCATTTTTATAGACGACCTGCTTAAAAATATTGAAGCGGCTGCTGCCCTCGGCATGCATACACACCAGCTTCTGCCGGGCGAAAGGATTGAAAAACTGGAATGGTAAGAAGGGTTACTTTATCTCTTCAAACTCAATATAATCTTCCCTTTCTTTGGCTTCCTTAGGAGCCTGGGAATGATTTTGCGATTGCTGCTGCCTCATTTGTTCGTTCATCTGGCTCTGCATTTCGCCCACTTTCTGCTTTACCTGTTTGGTGGTTTGGTAAATAGGGATGATAAAATCGAAGATCAGCTTGTAAACCAGGTACAATACAAACAGTTCGAAAAGGATCCTAAGAATGCTCATGGTTCAAAGTTACATATCAAATAAACCGGATGTTGTTAAAATTAAAATAACCCCGGCGGGCCAGCATAATTTTGGCAGTTACGGCAACGCGGCTTATATTTGCACCGGACAAAGAAGTAATGGAAGGGAACGGAGGCGTTCCCTTCTTCTTTTATCATGACCCAGGACTCACACATACAAACCGTTGAAAAACTGATCGGGCCGCTGCTGGAAGGGGATGTTTTCCTGGTTTCGATAAAGATCAAACCGACCAACAACATAAAAATATATTTAGATGCGGATGGGGGGCTTGGTATCGAGAAATGCATTCGTATAAACAGGGCGCTTTACAAGATCATGGAAGAAAAAGCCATGTATCCCGACGGCGATTTTTCGCTGGAGGTTTCAAGCCCCGGAATAGATGAGCCGCTGAAACTGCTGCGCCAGTACAAAAAGAACATTGGCCGGAATGTGGAAGTGATAACCACCGACGATACAAAGAAAGAAGGAAAACTTACAGACGCCACAGAAGAAAAGATAAGCATTGAATACACGATCGGGAAAGGCAAAAAAGCAGAAACTAAAACAGAAGAGATCGGGTTCAACAGCATCAAACAAACAACGGTTCTTGTAAAATTTTAATTATAAAGTAAAACCCACACCGGCGGGGAATAAAAATGAAGCCGGCGAGGATTATGGCAAGTATTAACTTAATCGATTCCTTCCAGGAATTTAAAGATGCGGAAAA
Organism: Ferruginibacter sp.; assembly: GCA_035355815.1. Taxonomy (GTDB): domain Bacteria; phylum Bacteroidota; class Bacteroidia; order Chitinophagales; family Chitinophagaceae; genus Ferruginibacter. The sequence goes on from DAOQRQ010000090.1 coordinate 1,720, forward strand.
CATCGACCGTCCAACACTGATGAAAGTGATGGAAGACGTGTTTAAAACCCTTATCCGTAAAAAATACGGTAGCGATGAATGCTTCGACGTGATCGTTAACGACCAGAAAGGCGACCTGGAAATTTTCCGTCGCCGTACCATTGTGGAAGACGATGACCTGTATAATACCCTCACCGAAATTGAATATAAAGACGCCATCAAAATAGAACCCGATTACCAGGTTGGGGAAGAGTTGTATGAAGAAGTGGATATCCAGAAAGAGTTTGGCCGCCGGGCTATTTTAGCCGGTAAGCAAACCCTGGCTGCCCGTATCAACGATCTGAAGAAGAACATACTTATTAAAAAATACGAAGACCGTGTTGGTGAGATCGTAAGCGGCGAAGTATACCAGGTTTGGAAGAAAGAAGTGCTGTTGCTGGATGAAGAAGGCAATGAAATGCTGCTTCCCAAATCGGAACAGATACCAACCGATTACTTCAAGAAAGGCGAAACCGTCAGGGGCGTTGTTAAAAAAGTGGAACTGAAGAACAGCCAGGCAGTGATCATCATTTCAAGAACAAGCCCGGTATTCCTGGAAAAATTATTAGAGATAGAAGTGCCGGAAATTTTTGATGGCCTCATCGTAGTGAAGAAGATCGTGAGGGATCCGGGTGAAAGAGCGAAAGTGGCGGTTGAAAGTTACGACGATCGTATTGACCCGGTGGGCGCCTGTGTAGGTATGAAAGGAAGCCGTATCCATGGCATTGTACGGGAACTTAAAAACGAGAATATAGATGTGATCAACTGGACAAGTAATATCCAGTTGCTTATCCAGCGTTCATTAACTCCGGCCAAGATCACCAGCATGGAGATCGATTCGGAAAAAATGCATGCAAATGTATTTCTTAAGCCCGACCAGGTTTCCCTTGCCATCGGCCGCCGGGGTGTTAATATCAAACTGGCCTGTGAACTTACCGGTTATGAAATTGATGTATTCCGCGACAACGAAGGCGAAGAAGAAGAATACGATATCGACCTGGATGAATTTACCGACGAGATCGAACCATGGATCATTGATGAGTTGAAACGGGTTGGCTGCGATACCGGAAGGGCTGTATTAGACCTGACCGAAGAAGAGCTGGAGCGCCGGACCGACCTGGAAAAAGAAACGATCCATGAAGTGAGAAGGATACTGAAAGAAGAATTTGAAAAAGAATAATTGCCGGCAGGTATTTATTCCGGAAATTTAAAAGATAAAGGCCTGCAGCAAACAGCAGGCAAACAAAAAACGAATGTCAGAAGTAACAACACCAAGGTTGATGGCTGCGGCCAAAGAGTTTAACATAGGTAAGGATACCTTGGTAGACTTCCTTGTATCTAAAGGATTCAATGAAGACGACCTGAAGCCCACATCCAAACTTACGGAACAGATGTACCGTGTGCTGCAGACAGAATTTCAGCAGGACAAGGTTGCCAAACAAAAAGCGCAGCAGATAGACCTGCCCAAAGGTGCTGCAGGCAACGAAACCAAGAAGAAAAAAGACGAAGAGGATCTTTCGTTCAAGAAAAAAGAGGCGGCCAGGGAAACAAAGCCGGTTGTTGAAGAAAAGCCGGCCGAAGAGCCGGCGAAAGCAGAACCGGCAAAGAAAGTAACAAAAGCGGAAGAAACAGAAGTAACCAAGATCAAAGCACCGGAACTGGAAACACCGAAAGTGCTGGATAAAATAGACCTGGAATCCATTGATTCTTCCACCCGGCCAAAGAAAGGAGCAAAGAAAGAAACAGCAAAAGCTGCCGAGGAAACAACAGAAAAGAAAACGGAAACAAAGAAAGGTAAAAAGGAAAAAACAGAACCCGTAGAAGAAGTAAAAGCACCGGAGCCAACTGCTCCTGCAGAACCGGCAGCCCCTGTCATTGAAAACATTCAGGCAAAAAAACTATCCGGTCCCAAGATCATGGGTAAGATAGAACTGCCTGTTGATAACGATACCCGTCCTAAAAAAGACAGCGACGAAAAACGCAAACGCAAACGCATCCCGGTAGAAAGAAAAGGCCCTCCGGGCCAGCCTCCCCAGCAAGATAACAGGAGGCCGGGTGGTCCTTCTACTCAAAACAGGGGTGGAGCAGACAACCGGTTCAACCGGAACAAACCGTCAACCGGCGGAACAGGAAGAAGAGAAGATAAAGTAATTGATGCAAAAGAGATACAGGATAAGCTGAGAGAGACCCAGGCCAAATTAGCCGGGGCTGGTGGAAGGGGAAAGAGCCTGAAAGCAAAATACCGTAAGGCAAAAAGAGAAGAACATGCAGAACATACCGGCGCCGAAACAGAACACAGCAACAAGCTGCAGGTTACCGAATTTATTTCGGTGAGCGAACTGGCAAATCTTATGGATGTAAGTTTTGCCGATGTTATCAGCAAATGTATGAGCTTAGGCATCATGGTTTCCATTAACCAGCGTTTGGAAGCAGACGTGATAGAACTGGTAGCAAGTGAATTCAACTATGAAGTGGAATTCATTGGCGTGGAAGATGCAAACGAAATGGATACAGAAGACGAGGAAGACAGTGAAGAAGAATTAAAACCAAGGGCGCCCATTGTTACCATCATGGGTCACGTTGATCATGGTAAAACATCCCTGCTCGATTACATACGCAACACCAATGTTATTGCCGGAGAGGCCGGAGGTATCACGCAGCACATCGGTGCATACGAAGTAACCCTGCCCAACGGAAGAAATATCACCTTCCTGGATACGCCCGGACACGAAGCGTTTACGGCGATGAGGGCCCGTGGCGCCAAGGTTACCGATATTGCCGTGATCGTAGTGGCGGCGGATGATGCGGTGATGCCGCAAACAAAAGAAGCCATTTCGCATGCACAGGCAGCGGGCGTGCCGATGATCTTTGCCATCAACAAAATGGATAAAGACGGCGCCAACCCGGATAAGATCAAGGAACAACTGGCATCGATGAACGTATTGGTTGAAAGCTGGGGCGGTAAATACCAGAGCCAGGAAATAAGCGCCAAGAAAGGACTGAACATCGACCTGCTTCTTGAAAAGATACTTTTAGAAACAGATATACTTGAATTAAAAGCAAACCCCGACCGGGAAGCAAGCGGCACCATCATTGAAGCAACGCTTGATAAGGGCCGTGGTTATGTGGCCACCATCCTTGTTCAGAACGGAACATTGAGGGTGGGCGATATGATCGTATCGGGCCAGTACTTTGGTAAAGTAAAAGCCATGTACAACGAACGGAATCAACGGACAGAAACGGCTCCTCCATCAACACCTGTTTTGATCCTTGGTTTGAACGGGGCGCCGCAGGCGGGAGAAACCTTCAAGGTTTTTGAAAACGAAAGCGATGCAAGGGCCATGGCCTACAAGCGTGGACAGATATTGCGTGAACAGGGAATGCGTGCGAAGAAACACATTACGCTGGATGAGATCGGCCGCAGGCTGGCACTGGGAAGCTTTAAAGAACTGAACGTGATCATCAAAGGCGATGTGGACGGATCGGTGGAAGCGTTGAGCGACTCCTTACAGAAATTAAGTACCGAAGAAATTGTTATCCGTGTTATTCATAAAGCAGTGGGCGCTATTACCGAAAGTGATGTTACCCTTGCCAACGCATCGGATGCCATCATCATTGGTTTCAATGTGCGTCCTTCTATGCAGGCAGCAAAGATGGCTGAACACGAAGCGATACAGATAAAACTTTACTCGATCATTTATAACGCCATCGAAGAGATCAAGAGTGCGATGGAGGGTATGCTTGAACCCGTGGTGGAAGAAAAGATACTGGCGAATGTTGAAATCAGGGAGGTTTACAAATTCGATAAGGCCAGTGTAGCCGGTTGTTTTGTACTGGACGGAAAAATGGCAAGAAACAACCGTATCCGGCTGGTGCGTGACGGCATTGTGATCTTTACCGGTGAACTGGGAAGCCTGAAACGGTTTAAAGACGATGCCAAGGAAGTTACTTCCAGTATGGAATGCGGGCTGACCATTAAGAACTACAACGATATAAAAGTGGGCGACATCGTGGAAGCCTTCGAAGAAATTGAAGTGAAACGTACTTTATAGTTCATGGATCATAGCCCATAGTTCATAGTGCGTTTAAGTATCAGGCATCACTATGATCTATGAACCATGAACCATGAGCCATGAACCACGAACCATCACCCATACCGCAACCGCCCAATCTTTTGTTAAATGAATCCTTGCCCCGGCGGGGTTTTCAGGCAGAAGTTTATTTTTGACGGTGTGTTTCGCTTAAAATAAAATCAATGAAAAAATATTTTTTACTTCTTGTTACAGCAATTGGTTTCACCCTTACGCTGGCCGCACAAAACAGCCAGCCAAAAGGCATTGTAGCCGACAAGATACTGGCCGTGGTTGGCGATAAGATCGTAATGAAAAGTGATATCGACAACAGCCTGATCGATATGCAGCGCCAGGGAGTTGAGATCCCGGAGAATGCACGCTGCCAGATACTGGACCAGGCAATGGGCATTAAGGCCCTTGTGTTGCAGGCCGAAAAAGATTCGTTGCCCGTAACCGATGAAGAAGTGGAAACGATCATCGACAACCGTATCCGCAGTTTTATACAGCAGTTCAACGGTAAAGAGGAACTGGAAAAAATTGCCGGCAAAACCATCTACCAGCTTAAGGAAGATTTTAAAGAGCCCATCCGCGACCAGGAACTGGCAAAAGCCATGCGCAGTAAAGTGGTGGAGAACGTACGCATCACTCCCAATGAAGTAGGCGCTTATTTCAACAAGATACCGAAAGACAGTTTGTTCTTTTATGAAAGTGAACTGGAGATAAGCCAGATCGTTGTTTATCCGAAAGCGCATCGTGAAGCAGAGGAATATTGTATCAAACAATTAAAAGAAGCGAAAGAGCAGATCGAATCGGGGAAGGTAAATTTTCAATCGGTTGCCAGCAATATCACCGAAGATCCGGGAAGCAAGGAAACCGGCGGGTACTATGAAGTGAACCGTTATTCAAAAGAGCTGGACCCGGTTTGGCTGGGCAAGGCCTTTACGTTAAAAGAAGGACAGATATCCAACCCGTTCAAAACAAGGTTTGGTTATCATATCATGCAACTGGTAAGCCGCAACGGCGATGACGCTGCGGTGCGGCATATCCTGCTTGTTCCCCAGGTTACTTCCATTGAAGTAAAGACTGAGATCGAAAGCCTGGATTCGGTACGGGCCAAACTCATCACCGGCGCCATCGACTTTGGCGAAGCCGTTAGCAAGTACAGCAACGATGAAGAACATAAATTCACCGCAGGACGTATCTTAGGGAAAGACGGCAGCGGTTACCTCACCATCGATCAGCTTGATAAAGACCTGGTGCTGATGCTGAAGAGCCTGAAGGTAGGACAATACTCACAGCCTACCGAGTTCAGGGATGAAAGAGGAAGAAAAGGCGTTCGCATTGTTTATTTAAAAGCGAAGTCGGAACCGCACCGCGAAAACCTGAAAGATGATTACGACCGTATAGCACAACGTGCACTGGAAGAAAAAAAGAATAATGTGCTGGAAGAGTGGTTCAAAAAGAAAGTGGTTACTTACCACCTGATGATCGATGAGGAATTTAAAAGTTGCCCTGAAATGCAAAAATGGCTGAGCGGAAAAGAGCAGGCAAAGAACTGATATAAATGATCATAATTAAAAAACGTTCCGTGCATGATGCCGGAACGTTTTAATTTTAACATACCGTCCCGATACTTAAACAAACAACTTGATAGAGAATAAAAAAATAATAAGGCAGGAGGAAAATGCCATCCTGGTTGGCTTGATCTACAAAGAACAAACCGAGTCCATGGTAAACGAATACCTGGATGAGCTTGCTTTCCTGGCAGAAACAGCCGGGGCCAAAGCGGTTAAGCGGTTCACACAAAAACTTCCGCACCCCGACAGTAAGATCTTTGTGGGTAAAGGAAAGCTGGAAGAGATAAAACAATTCATCTTCTTAAAAGGGAATATCAGCCTGGTGATATTTGATGATGAACTTACGGGTTCACAGATACAGAACATAGAAAAAGAACTGAAGGTAAAAGTGATCGACCGCAGCGACCTTATCCTCGACATTTTTGCAAGCCGGGCAAAAACAGCCCAGGCAAAAACACAGGTAGAGCTGGCGCAGTATCAATATATTTTACCCAGGCTGAAGGGAATGTGGAAGCACCTGGAGCGGCAGGGCGGCGGCGTGGGAACAAGAGGTCCCGGTGAAACGGAGATAGAAACGGATCGTCGTATTGTGAAAGATAAGATCGGGCTGCTGCGCAAACGGCTGGCCGAGATAGATAAGCAGGCTTTCACGCAACGTAAAGACCGGGGCGAATTCATACGGGTGGCCCTGGTGGGCTATACCAATGTAGGCAAATCAACCCTGATGAATGTGCTCAGCAAGAGCGACGTGTTTGCCGAAAATAAATTATTCGCCACGCTGGATACCACCACCAGGAAAGTGGTGTTTGAACAAACGCCTTTTTTACTCAGCGATACGGTTGGTTTCATCCGTAAGCTGCCGCACCACCTGGTAGAAAGTTTTAAAAGCACCCTGGATGAAGTGCGGGAAGCGGATGTATTATTGCATGTGGTGGATATCTCTCATCCCCAATACGAAGAACAACTGACCGTGGTAAATAAAACACTGGCAGAATTAAAGGCTGCTGAAAAACCCGTGATCACCATTTTCAACAAGATGGATAAATACGAGGAAGAAGCCTTTGACCAGTGGTTAGAACCCGAAGTGAAAAACGAGATACTCAGCGACCTGAAGCAACGCTGGCAGAATGAAACAAAAGGAAAATGCGTTTTTGTTTCTGCTACGGAAAAAACCAATCTAGACGGCCTTCGACAGACCATTTTAAATGCGGTGAGGGATATGTACAGGGTGAGGTACCCGTATAAGGCGGAATTTTTCTATTAAACAAATGATGAAAATAATACGAACCTGTTGAACATAGTTTAATGTTGTTGAAAGTAGTTGAAGGTGGTTTAAAAGCCCTGATATTTCAACGATGTTCAACCACATTCAACCTTTAAACGTTTTAAACCTTTGAACGATCCCTCCTCATGGCATAAGATCGCCGAAAGCATTGCCGAAATTAATTTTCCGGACAGCGGCCTTACGCTCATTACGGTTGCCGGTAAAACAATAACAGTAGGAAGAGATAAGGAAAAACTGTTTGCCTGTGCACATAAATGCCCGCATGCCGGAGGCGTACTGGCCGATGGTTATATAGATGCGTTGGGAAATATTGTTTGCCCCCTTCACCGGTACCGCTTCAATCCCTTTAATGGCCGCAACACAAGCGGCGAAGGCTATTACCTGAAAACCTTTTTGGTAGAAGAACGAGAAGACGGACTGTATGTAAATATCCCCGGACTTTAGTCTGTAGAACGATTTCGATAGAAATCACCGGTTATCAACATTGTGCATAAAAGGTGCGTTACGCTGGTAAAAGCAAACCTATATTTGCGCCAGTAAAAATCATTTGTTGTGCAGTACAGATGTTTTTTACAACCCTGATATTCTTTAACGATTACCGCCCCCGTTGTAAACGGGATATGCTTTCTCTTTAACTGCAAATCCAGAATAAATAATCAGCCAGTTTCTGCTGTCAGCACAATATTGTTGGCTAACCGAGTGGATACAATACCTGATGAAAAACCACTTTTTT
>DAOQRQ010000091.1:0-9403 GCA_035355815.1 Ferruginibacter sp.
GAAATTTAGACATATATTTGTTTCCACTTATTTATATATTTTTCAAATAATCATATAACAAATGAAGCTTTTTTACTGCAAAGAGTAGTATTTAAGCCACTGCTTCGAGATATTCGTAGCACTATTTTTGTAAAAAAGCTACAAACGTGTACAAGCGGAGAAATTTCATTTCGACAGCATTTATATTAAGCCATCAATGGAATACTAAATATATAAATGGGTCGTTTAAGAGAAATAATCCAATACTAAATCTTGATATTCTATGAAAGTATTTCTACTGGCACTAGCGCTATTCGTATGTAGCCTTACGCAAGCCGCCACCTATTACATCAGCCCTACGGGCAACGATAATACCGGTACCGGCACATTAGCAAATCCCTGGCGTACTTTGTACAAAGCAACCTCCACCGTTGTTGCAGCCGGCAATATTATACATGTTCTGCCGGGTACTTATACCGAAACCCAGACCTCTGATTTAAGGCCCGGGGTGAGTATTGAAGGAGAAGGCGCCGCCACTACCACTATCTTAGGAAACATGACAGGCACCTGGTCGGAGCTTTTAAGTTTAAGCTCTCCCCAGAACACCAATGGCAACCAATCTATTTCCGGGATTACACTAAATGGCCAATATGTAAGTGAAGCCAATAACAAAACCTGGATTGCTATATGGATATCGGGAAGAAGCAATGTGAATGTGCATGATATGAGAATTATCAATTTCTATTATGCTGCCGCCATATTTGACGGTTTTGATGCCACCTCTCCCATGTCGGACCCCGGAGTTACTGCAACAGGAAATAAGTTCAACAACAATGATGTAAACAATTGTGCCACTATTTATAACACATCGGGTTCAGGTTGTTTGAATATAGGCGGACAAACAGGAATGGAAATCCTGAACAATTCTATTGTAAATACTTCAAGGGTGAATTTTAAGAACGGATGGCCCATTAAGTATTGGGACAATGGATACCTGAAAGGATGTAAGATCAATAACAACATCCTGAAAAAATCACCTTATTTAGCCAACTACTGGGGCGAAGGCGGCGATTGGGATTTTGCCATTGAACTGTTCAATATTCAGGGACTGGAGATAGGCAATAACCAGATACAGGGTGCGGTTGACCTGAATTATAATTACGCAGGCAACTATGCCTATTCTGTTTGGGCGCATCACAATATCCTTGACCACGTAACACCAAACTATTCTCATCCCGAAAGCGGGTTCATTCTTGAGTTTGCAACCATCAACGGTATTTTTGAAAACAATATCATTAATAATGCATTTGTTGGTATAAGTTATAACCTGCGTTCACCCAATAATCACGGAGGCTATACGTATCCATGCACCAGCGGTGGATGCAGTGAGGTATCAGGTAATATTATCCGCAATAACTTATTTACCAATCTGTACCAGGCTCCTTATGGAGCAAGCGGCGCCATCATTACACAAACAGAAAATGGTACGGACGATCCATATATTGACGGCTTTAGTTGTTATAACAATACGTTTATTGCAAAAGCAACCCAGGGCGCACCGGTAGGGCTCGACTTTACGTCACAAAACAACGGTACGGTACGGAATGTAAATATCCGGAACAACATCTTCCAGGGTTTTACCAACCGTTCTGTGGTGGGTACTGCTGCCGGCACCCAAAATAATATTTTAATTACCCATAACGACTCTTACAATACAGCTGGTCCTTCCTGGACAGGCGGTGGAGTTACCATGAATAATAACATTGCCGTAAATCCATTATTTGTTGGAAATGGTTATTATACTTTACAAGCAACTTCACCCTGTATAGATGCCGGCGTGAACGTTGGATTGCCATACAGTGGCGCTGCTCCCGATATGGGCTATGCAGAATATTCTTCTGCAGCAAATACACCACCTACAGCCAATGCAGGGCCGGATCAAACCATTACGTTGCCTACCAGCACGATAACATTTGCAGGTAGCGGAACAGATCCAGACGGAACTGTAACAGCCTACCTGTGGACCAAGATCGCCGGACCAACTGCCGGTACCATTACCAACCCGGCTTCGGCCACTTCTACCGTTACCGGCCTGGTAGCCGGCACATACCGGTTCGAGTTAAGGGTTACAGATAATGCGGGTGCATTTGGAAGGGATACCATGCAGGTTATTGTAAACGCTTCTGCCAATCTTCCTCCGGTTGCCAACGCAGGACCCAATCAAACGATCACTTTACCAACCAGTACCATAACATTTGCAGGTAGCGGAACGGATCCAGACGGAACAGTAACGGCCTACCTGTGGACCAAGATCGCCGGACCAACTGCCGGTACCATTACCAACCCGGCTTCGGCCACTTCTACCGTTACCGGCCTGGTAGCCGGCACATACCGGTTCGAGTTAAGGGTTACAGATAATGCGGGTGCATTTGGAAGGGATACCATGCAGGTTATTGTAAACGCCGCTACCAATATTCCTCCGGTTGCCAATGCAGGCGCCGATCAAATAATTACGTTGCCTACCAACTCGGTTACGCTTTTTGGTAACGGCGTAGATCCTGACGGATCAGTAACGGCTTACCTCTGGACCAAGATTTCCGGACCAACCGCCGGCACCATTACCAACCCGGCTTCTGCTTCAACAACTGTTACCGGTATGGTTGCAGGCGTATACCGGTTTGAACTGAGAGTTACAGACAACGCAGGTGCTTTTGGAAGAGATACTGTGCAGATCACCGTAAATGCTGCTATCCCCAATAATCCACCAACAGCCAATGCAGGGCCTAACCAAACCATCATCTTGCCAACAAACTTTGTCATACTTTCCGGAAGCGGAACAGATACGGATGGAAGTATTGTTGCTTACCTGTGGACCAAGGTTTCCGGACCCGCTGCAGGCACCATCACCAATCCAACTACAGCGGCTACTTCTGTAACCGGGTTAACACAAGGTGTTTACCAGTTTGAGTTAAGGGTTACAGATAATGGCGGCGCTTTTGGAAGAGATACCGTTCAGGTAACCGTAAATCCTGCGGCATCAAATATTCCTCCTGTTGCCAATGCAGGAGTTGATCAAACGATCACCTTACCAACAAACTCTGTTATATTATCAGGTAGTGGTACCGATGCCGACGGAATTGTTGTAGCATACTTATGGACAAAGATCGCAGGGCCAGCAGCCGGCACCGTTACTAATCCTGCCGTTGCGGCAACTTCAGTTACCGGGCTTGTTGTTGGTACTTATCGGTTTGAATTGCGGGTTACAGATAACGGAGGCGCATCAGGAAGAGATACGATCCAGGTTATAGTAAACCCGGGAGCAACCAATACGCCTCCTACTGCCAATGCAGGACCTGATCAAACCATCGTATTACCAACCAACTCAGTTATCTTATCTGGCAGCGGTACCGACCCGGATGGTACCATCACCGCTTACCTGTGGACCAAAATAGCAGGACCGGCTGCTGGTACTATTGTAAATCCTAACGTGGCTGCTACAGCAGTAAGCGGTTTGGTTGCCGGTACCTACCGTTTTGAATTAAGGGTAACCGATAATGCAGGCGCCTTTGGAAGAGACACCGTTCAGGTAACGGTAACTTCTACACCTAATACGCCGCCAACAGCCAATGCAGGGCCTGATCAGACAATAACATTACCAACAAACTCTGTAATTCTTTCAGGAAGCGGAACAGATCCGAATGGTACGGTAACCGCTTATTTATGGACAAAAATTTCCGGACCGGCTGCAGGTACAATAACCAACCCGAATGTTGCTGCTACTTCTGTAACAGGACTTGTGGTAGGTACTTACCTGTTTGAATTGAGAGTAACAGATAATAACGGTGCTTTTGGAAGAGATACGATGCAGGTAACTGTTAACCCGGGAGCAACAAACACTCCTCCAACAGCCAATGCAGGACCTGATCAGACAATTGTATTACCTGCAAGTGCAGTGATATTATCTGGCAGCGGTATTGATCCCGATGGTACCATCACCGCATACTTATGGACCCAGGTTTCCGGGCCGTCTGCAGCCACGATCACCAATCCGAATGCAGCAGCTACTTCAGTAACAGGCCTGGTACAGGGTGTATATTTATTCGAACTCAGGGTAACGGATAACAGCGGCGCCTTTGGAAGAGATACAATGAGGGTTACCGTTAACCCAACTGCAGCAAACATGCCGCCCATCGCCAATGCAGGACCTGCACAGAATTTTGATCTGCCAACCAACAGCACCATCCTTTCCGGAAGCGGAACAGATGCTGATGGAATAGTAGTGGGTTATCTGTGGACCAAGATCTCCGGACCGGCCGCAACCATTACAAACCCGGGCACATCTGCAACTGCTGTTACAGGACTGGTGCAGGGTATATATCAATTTGAACTGACCGTTACAGATAATAATGGCGCTACCGGAAAAGATACCGTAGTAATAACAGTTAACGCTGCCAATATACCGCCAACAGCCAATGCCGGACCGGATCAGTCGCTTATGCTGCCAACAAATTCCAGTTCATTGTCGGGCAGTGGTACAGATACCGATGGAACCATTGTACGATACGAATGGCAACAGTTGTCTGGTCCATCCAACAATGTGCTGTTCTCTACCAATACAGCCATCACGTTCATCAATAACCTGATAGACGGGGTGTATGTATTTGAGCTGACTGTAACCGATAATAAAGGAGCTACGGGGAAAGATATTGTAACTGTTCTTGTAGCAACACCACCGGTACAGCAGGTAGTAATGAATGACGCAGAGATCTATCCTAACCCGGTATTTGATTTTGCCACACTACGGATTAAAAAGATCGATGCAAATTCAAAACCATCCCTGCTTATTGCAGACATGTCGGGTAAAATTGTTTATACAAAAGAACTGAACTCTACCCTGCAAACCTATACCGAAAGATTAGACCTGCGGTTCCTGGGTAAGGGCGCTTATGTAGCCTATGTACAGTTCCCGAACGGTGAAAAAAGATCGATCAAACTGATCAGACAATAACAAGTTTTCAAAAAAATAAAAAGGGGAAATGAAAATTCATTTCCCCTTTTTATTTCAAATAGTTAGGTTCCCTTGCTGCAAATATGAAGAAAAGTAGAAAATACCGGGAAATTGCTTTGCGATGACCCCCGTGGTCTTATCATTTTAGTCAGATCAAGGCCTTTTGCTATTGGGTATATATTTTGAATTTAGAGGTTGATTTTCAGCTAATTAATTGTAAAAAATGCAAATATGCCCTTCAGCTTAAGGACTATCTTTAATTTTTTTTATACTTTGTTTGCCGCTTATTTTGTATTCTATATTATTCATTATATATTTACTCCGTAATTCAATACCTCCCAAAGTAAACTCCGACAATTCAATCCTGTCTAAGTCCTTTAATTTTAGTACTCTAATGCCTATGTTTCTCCCGGTCTGAATATTATTCAGCCACTATTCAATACTTCTATATTGTTGTTAATCTGAAATTACATTGTCATGGCAAGAGGTTTACTATTCACATTATTAGCGCTCATTTTTGCATCGCTGCAAACACAGGCGCAATTTACCAGCGTTTCATTTTCGGTTCAGGCCCACGAAGACGACTGGCAGCTTTTTATGTCGAGCAAGATCGTTGCCGACCTGAATGTCAGCAACAGAAAAGTGGTATTCATAACTTTAACGGCCGGGGATGGAAGTGCCGGAGCCGCATCTTATGCACCAAGCAATATTCCTTTTTATTTATCAAGGGAGAATGGTTCTGTATACTCAAGCAAATATGCTGCTGATATTACAACGGTAAGTGCACCACAGGATGTTCCCGTTGTCAGCAACGTAACCATCAATGGCAAAACGATTGCAAAATACACCTATAAGAACACGGTCAATTATTTCCTGCGCCTGCCCGACGGAAACGGAAATGGAAGTGGTTTTAACAATAATGGAAACCAAAGCCTGGAAAAATTAAGGAACGGAACCATTGCGGCCATGAATGTAGTTGGATATACCACCAGCCCACCCGCTAATGGCCCGGCTGCATATACATATACATGGAGTCAGCTGACCAACACCATCCGGCAGATCATTCTTGCTGAAAAAGTTACCGGTACACAATCCTGGGTGCATACAGCAAGTACCAACACAGGTACGTATAATACGGGCGATCACTCAGATCATATTTATTCTTCCTGGGCTGTACAGGACGCTGTAGCCATCGCCACATCCTTATCATGGATCGGTATAAATGGGTTCAGGGATTACAATTCATCAAGCTATGCAGCCAACCTCAATTCTGTTGACCATGAAAATGCATCGGCTCTTTTTGGTTTAACAAACTGGGGGCTTATTGAAGCGCAATATGCAACCAATTTTAATTCAGGACACAAAGTCTGGTTGCCGATGGATTATTTTGAGGTATTGAAAACACCTACCGGCTCAGCGCCATTTGCCGGAACAGGTGGTGGTACAGATGGAAGTATCGATAATGGCAAACCCCTGCCTGGCTCTTCTTTAACTGAAATACCAATGATCGTTTCTGTTACAGCGCCGGTTTATGCCGACAAAGAGATCGCCATGATCATCAGTCCTTATGAGACCGGAACATTAACAACCTCTGTATTAAATGAGAGTGGTGTTAAAGTGTACGAACAAAAAACGATCATTACCGATAAGAGTGCTCCCTTGCTGGTTACTTTAAAACAACCCGTTAAGGCCAAAGGCTCCTATACCATACAGAATATCTTAAACGATAAATACACAGAAACCCGGAAAATTGTAGTTGAGCGATAATTTTCTATAAAACAAGGAAAGATGAAAAGAATTATTTTACTACTGGCGCTGTTTGCATCTGCTCATAAAATCAATGCACAGGTTCAGGTAACCTATTTTGTGGTGGGAGATGCCGATGACTGGCAGCTTTTTATGTCTAATCAGCTTGTTAGCGACCTGGATGCAGGAGGCAAGACCATTGTGATTACCCTTACGGCAGGTGATGAAGGAAACGGGTTCAGCACATTCAACGGATCCTCAACTGCCTATTATATTGCGAAAGAAAGGGCAGCGGTGGCTTCGGCTAAATTCGTGGGAGATTTCATGAATACGCCTTACCCGTTAACATATGCAATACCCAATGCACAAACGGTTGCAATTGGCGGCAAGAACATTGTAAAATATGTGTATGGCAGTGGTGCCGGAAGTGTAGTTAACTATTTCCTGCGTCTTCCGGACGGAGGCGCAACGGGAACCGGTTTTCCGGGTACCGGCAATAACTCACTTAAAAAACTGAAGGACGGTGCAATTACCAGCCTTGCTTCGATAGATGGCGCCAATACCTATACCTGGGCGCAGTTGGTAAGCACTATTTATGCTATCATCTTTGCAGAAAAAGGTGCAGATCCGCAGGTTTGGATTAATGTGGCAGACCTCAATACCGGAACCAACCCGAATGATTATTCTGATCACACGTATTCTTCTATGGCTGCACAGGAAGCTGTTGCCACCCGGCTCTGGATAGGAATAAATGAATACGTAATGAACCATTCTTCAAACCTGGCCGACAACAATACGAACGAACAGTATGAAGATGCCACCGCTGCATTTGCACAATATAACTGGGGGCTGATAAAAGAAAAGTATGCCTCACAATTTAACAGCACCACCCGGGCTTGGTTAAACAAAGAGTATGTTTCTATCGAGCGGTCTCCAACAGGCAACGGCCCTTTGCCGATAACACTTTTGAATTTTACCGGAACACTTAAAGGAAATAATGTTTTACTTGACTGGACCACCTCATCCGAGATCAATAGTAAAGAGTTCCAGGTGGAAAGATCGAATGACGGAATTTCTTACCGTAAGATAGGCGTTGTTGCGGCCGCAGGCAACAGCAGTTCTTTAAAGAGTTACAAGTATCTCGATATTGAAGCTACAGATCTGAATTATTACCGGTTGAAACTGGTTGATATTGATGGATACAATAAACTAAGTGATGTTGTGACCGTAAAAAATAACGGCCTTTCTCAGGCGGTATACCCGGTTACTAATCCATTTACAGATTATATTGGAGTACGTTTTGCCAAACTTCCTAAGGGAGAAGTTGGTTTGCGATTAATGGATATGTCTGGCAAGCTGATCAGCACTGCAAGGATTTTTAACCCCTTATCTTCGATCATACGGATCGAGAACACGGCAGCCTTAAGCAAGGGGCTATACATTGTGCAGGTGGAAAATGCAGGAAAACAATACAGCATTAAGATGCTGAAACAATAAAAGATTTACACAGGCATCTGCCAACCGGGGAACAAATAATTGTTTCCCGGTTTTTTATTTAAGGATTTCCTGGCTTGTTTTTGAAGAATGCGTGTAGGAGAAAAATTACTATTGAGAATCTTACAAAGTAGCTGCTATTACTAAAAGGCATTTTTATTACCTTTTAAAACATGGTATACGGTGAGAAAAAGTATCTGGATATCCAGCCACAGGCTCCAGTTCTCCAGGTACCACAGATCTTTATTCACCCTCATTTTGATCTGCTCGGGGTTTGTTATTTCCCCGCGGTAACCATTTATCTGCGCCCAGCCAGTGATCCCGGGCTTTAAGAACTGCCTGATCATATAATCTTCCACTACTTTAGAGTAGTCGGTGGTATGTTTAAGCATGTGTGGCCGGGGTCCTACCAAACTCATTTCTCCTTTAAATACATTGATGAACTGGGGAAATTCATCCAGGCTTGTCTTTCGTATGAACCGTCCAACAGCAGTAACACGGGAATCGTTTCTTGTTGCCTGTTTCAGATCGGCTTCCTTATTATTAGCCTTCATGCTTCTGAACTTAAGACATTTGAAGGTTGATTTATTTTTTCCCGTACGCAATTGGCCAAAGAATATGGGGCCACGGGATTCCAGCATTATCAAAAGTCCAAGAATAGGTACCAGCCATGATAACACAAAAACAATTACAAGCGTACTCACCACCAGGTCAAGCGCCCGCTTTTTGATGCGGTTACCCACATCATCCAGCGGCTCACTCCGCAATGAAAGAATCGGGAGGTCGCCAAAATATTCAATATGCACATCCCTTGTGATGAATACAGAAAGATTGGGAACGATCTTGAAACGGATACATTCCTTTTCCGACTGAAACATCAGTTCGTATATGCTTTTGTTCTGTTCGGGTGTGATGGTAGAGAATATCTCATTAATATTCATATCCTTCGCAACCTGCAGGGTATTAGCGAGCCCCGTAAGTACGGGATAATGCGTGAGTTCATGTACATTCCCTTCGTCTTCAACAAAACCAATAAGCTGGGTATTGATGCCGTCTTCTTCAAAATATTTAGCCAGTTTTTTTGCTGTGTCATTATAACCAAGAATAAGCACTTTCTTAAAGATATGATCGCTTTTCTTGTAATAATTACGGATACCCAGGTAGAGAAAGCGGTTG
>DAOQRQ010000092.1:0-4857 GCA_035355815.1 Ferruginibacter sp.
TCTCTTCCACGGTTTCGCCGCCCGATCCCATAATGATAATTAGTTCTTCTGCATCCGCAGCGCCGGTATATTCAAACAGTTCATACTTTCTCCCGGTGAGTTTTGCAAAATCATTCATCACTTCTTCCACCATGCCGGGGGTATTATTGTAAAACGTGTTCACCGTTTCTCTTCCCTGGAAATACACGTCGGGATTTTGCGCCGTACCACGGATGAACGGGTTCTCGGGATTCAATCCTCTTTTGCGGTGGGCAATAACCAATTCATCAGGAACCATTGATCTTATTTGATCGTCGCTCAGCAGTTCCAGCTTATTCACTTCATGCGAAGTACGGAAGCCATCAAAGAAATGAACAAAAGGAATTCTGGATCTTAATGAAGCAACCTGTGCGATAAGGGCAAAATCGTGCGCTTCCTGTACGCTGGCCGAACTTAACATGGCAAAGCCGGTTGTTCTTGCGGCCATCACATCCTGGTGATCGCCAAATATGGATAAACCCTGGGCTGCCAGTGAACGGGCCGCCACATGAAATACGCAAGCGGTTAATTCACCGGCGATCTTGTACATATTCGGCAGCATCAGCATCAAACCCTGCGATGCCGTGAACGTGGTGGTGAGTGATCCGGTTTGTAATGCGCCATGCACGGTTCCGGCAGCGCCGCCTTCACTCTGCATTTCGATCACGTCGGGCACATTGCCCCAGATATTCTTTGTTCCTTTTGATGCCCACTCATCGGCCAGTTCGGCCATGGTGGAAGAAGGCGTGATGGGATAGATAGCGCATACTTCATTGATGCGATAGGCTACATAAGCAGCGGCTTCGTTTCCATCGATGGTAGCAACGGTTTTATTCTTATTTGACATTGGTAACAGCATTAACAGGTTCAGGAATCATTTCTATGGCGTGGCAGGGGCATTGCTCGTAACATACGGCACAGCCGGTACAGGCATCGTAATTGAATTTATAGCGGTTACCCTTACCCAATCTGATGATGGCATCTTCGGGGCAGGCGCCAAAACAACCATCGCATTCAAAACAGTTGCCGCAACTTAAACAGCGTTGTGCTTCAAACCGGGCTTCCGCTTCATTCAGGCCATGAATTACTTCATTAAAACTTTTAACCGCAACAGCCGGCGCCAGTTTATCCTGCTCTTTTTGCGGCGCATCGGTTTTATACCACATATGCAGTTTCTTGTAACTGGCGGTTTGGTGTTTGTCTGGTTTGATGTAGGGCTTCTGCATCAAATAACCGTTGATGTATTTAGCCGCTTTCTTTCCATGGCCAATGGCAATGGTGGCGCTCCTGTTTTCGCCGGGCAGCATATCGCCGCCGGCAAAAATGCCCTCGCTTCCGGTCATGCGCTGTGCATCTGTAATCACCGTGCCGTCGTCATTTATTTTAATATTGGAAACAGAACGGAGAAAACCGGAATCGGTTTCCTGTTTGTTGGCATTGATCAGCACATCGGCTTCCACTATTTCAAATTCACCGGTACCTACTGCCTTGCCTTTCTCCACTTTCATTATTTCCAGGATGATCTTTTTGTTTTCTACCCGGCTGATGCTGCGGAAAAGTTTTACTTCCACGCCCTCTGCCAGTGCGTCTTCCGTTTCATAATCATAAGCAGGCATCATTTTCTGGTCGCCGTAGAAATAAACGGATGCATCGGAGCCAAAACGTTTTATCATCCTTGAAATGTACAGGGCCAGTTTACCGCCGCCATAAACCAGCACTTTCTTTTTTGTAAATGGAACAGGGTCCTTTTTAGATCTTTCAAAAAAAGAGAATGCATCGGTGATGTGAACAGAGTTATCGTGTTTGAATTCTTCTTCATGGATCAGTTGTGCGCCGATGGAAACATATACTGCATCAAAATTGCCGGCTTGTTTTTCAGCCAGTACGTCTTCCACTTTTTGATTCAGCCTGATGGTTACTTCTAATTTTTTGATCCGGTCTATTTCGGCATCAAGAATATCTTTTGGCAAGCGGTAATCCGGGATGCCGGTTCTTAATAAACCGCCTGCTTCCTTGCCGGCTTCGTATACTTCCACCGTATGTCCCATCCTGGCAAGATGGTAAGCAGCCGAAAGTCCGGATGGACCGGCTCCGATCACCAACACTCTTTTATGTGTGCTGTATGCTACATATTGTATGGGCCAATTCTGTTTTATCGCTTCATCGCCGATGTATCTCTCCACCGCATGTATGTTAATGGTATTATCGATGTGATTGCGGTTGCAGCCGGTTTCGCAGGGCTTCACACAAACCCGGCCCATGATGGCAGGGAAGGGGCAATCTTCCACGATGGTTTGAAACGCTTCAAAATAATTTCCCGCCTGTGCATACGAAAGCCAGGCCTGTATGTTCTCTCCCGCCGGGCAGGCGCTGTTGCAGGGGGGCATAAAATCCATGTAAACGGGCCGGCGGGATCGGCTGTGGCCGGTGCCTTCGGCATGGGTGAGCAGGTCTACCGGTTTGGTGATATCTGTTGAAGCCATGAGTATGGTTTTGAATGGCGTAATGACCGGCAGTATAAGCCGGTTAAGTGTCAGCAAAATATGGCCAATGGGTAAAAAGGAAGGTGACGTAGTTCAAGGCAAAGACTGATATTCATCAGCCGGATACAAAAAAACCCGCCGGGGATTGGCGGGCTGTACAATTTATTATTGGGGTATCTACGCGATCGCTTTTAAAATAATATCCTTCACCTCTTTAATCGCCACTCTTTCCTGCGTCATCGTATCCCGGTAGCGGATGGTAACGGTATTGTCTTCTTTTGTCTGGTGATCGATGGTTACACAGAATGGTGTGCCGATGGCATCCATGCGGCGGTAACGTTTGCCGATGGCATCTTTCTCTTCATAAAAGCAATGGAAGGCCTGTTTGCATTCGTTCATGAGTTCTTTGGCTATTTCAGGCAAGCCGTCTTTTTTTAATAATGGAAGAATGGCCAGTTTGGTGGGTGCGATCTTTGCCGGGATCTTTAAAACAACCCGGCTGTCTTTGGTGCCGTCTTCTTTATTCCATTTTTCTTCAGCATAAGCCAGGCTGATAATGGTGAGGAATAAACGGTCTAAGCCAACAGATGTTTCCACCACGTATGGAATGTAATTGCCAAAAGGCTTTCCGTCTTCTTTCAGGTCGTTATCGAAATACTGAATTTTCTTTTTGCTGAACTCCTGGTGCTGTTTCAGGTCAAAATCTGTACGGGAGTGAATCCCTTCCAGTTCTTTCCATCCAAACGGAAATTCAAACTCTATATCCAATGCAGCATCGGCATAATGTGCCAGCTTTACATGATCATGAAAACGTAATTTACCGGCGGGTATGCCCAGGCTTTCGTGCCATTTCTTTCTTTCTTCCTTCCAGAAATTATACCATTCCATTTGTGTGCCGGGGCGAACGAAGAACTGCATTTCCATCTGTTCAAACTCCCGCATGCGGAAAATGAATTGTCTTGCTACGATCTCATTGCGAAACGCCTTACCGGTTTGGGCAATACCAAAAGGGATCTTCATCCTTCCCGTTTTTTGTACATTCAGAAAATTCACAAAGATGCCCTGTGCGGTTTCGGGGCGCAGGTAAACGATATTATCATCCGGGTTATCCGAAGCTACGGCGCCAAACTCTGTTTTAAACATCAGGTTAAACTGGCGAACATCGGTCCAGTTGGCCGTTTTACTGATGGCGCATTTTATTTTATTGTCTTCGATCAGTTTTTTCAATCCGGCATAATCATCTTTCGCCAATAAAGCATCCATAGAAGCCAGCACTTCATCAGCCAGTTTTTCGTTGCCTGTTGTTCGTTGTTCGTCGGCGAAGGTTTCTATCAAATGATCCACCCGGTATCTTTTCTTGCTGTCTTTATTGTCGATCATCGGGTCGCTGAAATTATCCACGTGGCCGCTGGCCTTCCAGGTAGCAGGGTGCATAAAAATGGCGGCATCAATACCTACGATATTGTCGTGCAGCTGGGTCATACTCTTCCACCAGTAATCCCGGATATTCTTTTTCAGTTGGGCACCGTTCTGGCCATAATCATATACCGCTGCCAGGCCGTCATAAATTTCGGATGACTGGAAAATATAACCATATTCCTTGCAATGGGAGATGAGTTCCGCAAAATTGTTCTGTTCGTTTGCCATATTACTTCGCAGCCTGTTTTAAGAAGAAGCCTGTCTTTCGAAGGCTTCGTAATACAGGTAGGGCGCAAAAGTAAGCTAAAACTCAAAATTTCCGGGCATTGATTTATGGTGCTGCAGCCGGCTGAATATATATCTTTGAACAACTAAATCCCGGATATTAAACATGCTCAGCGAGGAAAAAATCAGGCAGGTGCGAAAAGAATTAAGGTCGGGTGTGCCCCAGGGGGAAATTAAAAATCAATTACTCAGCGAAGGGTATTCAGAAGAAGAGATAAACAGGATATTTACGCCGCATCAATACGATATGCGGAACTGGTATTTGATCTTTGCCATTGTTTTCTTTATAGCAGGAATTTTGTTCTTTACCCTTTTCCTGGTTGCTGCATCTGCGGTCATGTTCTCTGTATATTATATGGAGAGAAAGAAGTTTGAAAAATAAAGATCACTGTAACTTTTCATTTTGCTTATGTCTTTCCTGGTCCCTCAAATTCTTCTTTTCAAAATTCTTCTGCAATGCTTCTGTCAGGTCCACTCCTGTCTGATTGGCCAGGCAGATCAATACCCATAACACGTCTGCCATTTCATCGCTGAGTTCTTTTCCTTTGTCGCTTTCTTTAAAGGATTGTTCGCCGTATTTTCTTACCATCAGCCTGGATAATTCCCCAACTTCTTCCATTAAAATACCCAGGTTGGTCAGTTCGTTGAAGTA
>DAOQRQ010000092.1:4957-9261 GCA_035355815.1 Ferruginibacter sp.
TCCTTGTTTTTTGTATCAATAATAATGGTTACAGGGCCATCATTTAAAAGCGAAACTTTCATGTCTGCACCGAATTCGCCGGTATATATTTTTTTACCAAGATCATTCTCCAATTGCAAGATCATTTTTTCGTAGAGAGGTATTGCAATATCCGGCTTGCTTGCTTTGATATAAGATGGCCTGTTGCCTTTCTTTGTAGAAGCCTGCAACGTAAACTGGCTTACCAGTAAAACATCCCCGCCCATTTCTTTCACCGAAATGTTCGGTACTTTATGCTCATCATCAAATATGCGCAGGTTAACGATCTTGTTGCTGAGCCATTCAATGTCTTCATTGTTATCCGCATCTTCCATACCAATTAAAACCAGCAGGCCTGTTTTAATTTCAGATCGTATGTTGCCGTCAATGGTTACACTCGCTTGTGTTACTCTTTGTATCACTGCTTTCATCTGATAAAGATAAGCGGGATTGAAATTTTATTTTGCCCTTGATGCCAGTAAAAGAAGCAGGGCACCCAGGGGCAGCGGCAGCCAGAAATAATCATACAGCTCACTTAAGTGGCTGCTGTTTTTACCAACGGTATACATAACAAGTGCGGCCACAATGCATAACAATGCAAGAAGAGAATAACGTTTTTTCTTATTCATGATTCTGGTTTTGTATAAAGCTACTCTTTCGCCATAACTTTTCACATTGCGCCTCAAAAAACTAAAAAGGCAGTAAAATCAACCGGTTGAAGTTTTACTGAATTTTCCAAGACTTTTTATGAAAAAATTTTTCGCTAACTGGGGAAAAATGAGCAAAGGCCCTGCCCGTTTGCGTCTTCCAAATTATCCACGAATTTTTCCACAACTGTTAATATTTAACGGTTTGTTTGTTCGGGGGTAACAGATACTTTCGTTTGCTTAACATTTACTTAACCCCTCAAGCACTAAGATAGTTTTTATGTCAAAGAAAATCCAATCTGTAAAGGGACTGCAGTTTACCCGTCAGTTCACCAAAGACGAGGTTAGTCCTTTCGATATGTTCGAGTACGATTACCGCACCTCTGTAATCAAAAATCCAACAGGCGAAATAGTTTTTCAAATGGACAATGTGGAGGTTCCAAAACAATGGAGCCAGATCGCCACAGATATCCTGGCGCAGAAATATTTCCGCAAAGCAGGTGTTCCAAAAGAAGACGGAACCACCGGAAGAGAAACAACCGTTAAACAGGTTGCTCATCGTTTAGCACATTGCTGGAGAGTGTGGGGCGAACGCTACGATTATTTTGCCACGCCAAATGATGCACAGATATTTTATGATGAACTGGTGTATTCTATCCTGAACCAGGCATGCGTTCCTAACAGTCCGCAATGGTTCAACACCGGCCTGCATGAAGTGTATGGTATCACTGGAAAACCACAGGGGCATTATTATGTGGATCCCAAAGACAGTCAACTGAAAAGATCAACCAATGCATACGAACGTCCGCAACCCCATGCCTGCTTTATATTAAGTGTGAACGACGACCTGGTGAACGAAGGTGGTATTATGGACCTTTGGGTACGGGAAGCAAGGATATTTAAATACGGCAGCGGCGTTGGCACCAACTTCAGCAGCATACGTGGCGAAGGAGAAAAACTGAGCGGCGGCGGTACATCAAGCGGCCTGATGAGTTTCTTAAAGATCGGCGACCGTGCAGCAGGTGCTATCAAAAGCGGTGGTACTACAAGAAGGGCGGCTAAAATGGTTTGCCTGGACCTGGATCATCCCGAAATTCAAAACTTCATCAACTGGAAAGTAGAAGAAGAAGATAAAGTGGCGGCATTGATCGCTGCCGGTTATGCCAGCGATTACGAAGGCGAAGCATACCGTACCGTAAGCGGACAGAACAGCAACAACTCCATCCGCATACCAAACGAATTCTTTGATGTACTGGATAACGATGGCGAATGGGAACTGAAAGCAAGAAGCGATGGCCGTGTGATGAAGAAAGTAAAAGCAAAAGAATTATGGAACCAGATCAACTATGCCGCATGGCGTTGCGCCGATCCGGGTACACAATACGATACTACCATCAATGAATGGCATACCTGTCCGGAAGGTGGTCCTATCAGGGCTTCCAACCCCTGCAGCGAATACATGTTCCTCGATAACACAGCCTGTAACCTGGCCAGCGTTAACCTTCGCCGCTTCTTTGACGAGGATACCAATACGTTCAACGTAGAAGGCTTTGAACATACCTGCCGTTTGTGGACCGTGGTACTGGAGATATCTGTACTGATGGCGCAGTTCCCTTCCAAGGAAGTGGCGCAGCTTTCATACGATTACAGAACACTTGGTTTGGGTTTTGCCAACCTGGGTTCTATGTTAATGGTAAGCGGTATTGCGTACGACAGCGAGGAAGCAAGAGGTATTGCCGGAGCCATCACCGCCATCATGACCGGTGTATCTTATAAAACATCGGCTGAAATGGCCAGTTTCCTGGGGGCATTTGATAAATACGAAGAGAACAAACAGCATATGCTGCGTGTGATGCGTAATCACCGTGCCGCTGCATACGATGCTGCCGAAGCGTATGAAGGGATACAAATAAAGCCACAGGGCATCAACGCAAAATATTGCCCGGATTATTTATTGAAAGCTGCCACCAAGGCCTGGGATGATGCCGTACAACTGGGAGAAAAATTTGGATACCGCAATGCGCAAACAACGGTGATCGCTCCAACCGGAACCATTGGCCTGGTAATGGATTGCGATACCACCGGCGTGGAGCCGGACTTCGCCTTAGTGAAGTTTAAAAAATTAAGCGGTGGTGGTTATTTCAAGATCATCAACCTGAGTGTACCGGCAGCTTTACGCAATTTAAAATACAGTGAGAAGGAAATTGAAGAGATCGTTGCCTATGCAAAAGGACATGCTTCACTGGATAAAGCGCCTTTCATCAATACCAAAACATTACTGGAAAAAGGATTCACTACGGAAGACATCGACAAACTGAATGCTGCATTAGGCGCCGCATTTGAAATAGGATTTGTTTTCAACGTATATACATTGGGAGAAACCTGCCTGGAGCGCCTGGGCTTTACACCAGACCAATACGGCGACTTTAACTGGAGCCTGCTGGAAGCACTGGGATTCAGCGATGATGAGATTGAAGCAGCCAATGTATATATATGTGGTACCATGACGGTAGAAGGAGCTCCTTACCTGAAAGATGAGCACCTGCCTGTTTTTGATTGTGCCAACAAATGCGGACAAATAGGCGAACGTTACATACATGCACACGGGCATATACGTATGATGGGTGCCGCACAGCCTTTCCTCAGCGGCGCTATTTCAAAAACCATCAACCTGCCGAATGAAGCAACGCAGGAAGATATTGCCGATTCGTACCGCCTGAGCTGGGAACTGGGTTTAAAAGCCTGTGCGTTATACCGTGATGGTTCTAAACTGTCTCAGCCATTAAGCAATAAGAGCGATAAGAAGAAGAAACTGGATGAGCCCATCAGCGAAGAGAATGCGGCTGCACTGGCTGCCGATATCAGCACCATGGTGGATATGGGCAAACTCACCATCGACGACCTGCTGGACGAAATGAACAAGCGTGTACAGAGCAGTGCCGATACCACCCTCAAGCGTCAACTGGCGATGATCGTGGAAAGAAGGGCCCTGCCCGCCAAGCGCCGCGGCTTTACACAAAAAGCAAAGATCAACGGCCAGGCATTGTTCCTGCGTACCGGTGAATACAACGATGGAACCCTTGGTGAAATATTCATCGATATGGCCAAGGAAGGCGCCACCATGCGCAGTATGCTTAACTGTTTTGCCATTGCCATTTCTATAGGTTTACAATACGGTGTTCCTTTGGAAGAATACGTAGAGAAATTTGTGTTCACCCGTTTTGAACCAAGCGGCATGGTGGATCACCCGAACATTAAAACAACCACGTCCATCATCGACTTCATGTTCCGTTCACTGGCCTATGAATACCTGGGACGCAACGACCTGGTTCATGTGCTGGATAAACCCGAAGTACATAATACCGGCAGCAATGAGTGGGATGAGAATACCCCAACCATTGGCGACCGCAAACCCGAGCTAAGTGAAGTACGGGTGGTTAGCAGCACCGGCACACAAACAGCACCAGTAAAAGCACAGCACCGTACGGCGCATAAAAAAGCAGCAGAGAAAGGGTTAGACGCTGTGAATGCAGCTGCCAAAAGCATGCAGAGCGATGCACCGGCCTGTAACACCTGCGGACACATCACCGTACGCAGCGGCACCTGTTACAAATGCCTGAATTGTGGAAACAGCATGGG
>DAOQRQ010000093.1:0-9258 GCA_035355815.1 Ferruginibacter sp.
GATCTCAAAAATGGACAAATGGTACAGCGACCAGTTATACAAAGCAATGCCAAGCCGTTCTGATGTGGTGGCGATCGGCATTGACTGGAAATCGAATGAAGGCACTCCTTATTTTTTACTGGTACACCTTAATGTGAGTACAAGTGAAAGCATGCAGAACTGGTACTACATGGTATCGGGGCTGGAAGCAGACCCCGCCCATTTTGAAACGGCAAAAAAACAATACATTTTTGGCCTGTCAAATATGCGGTATAACCTGGAGCCGATCATGGCATATAACCAGCAGGAAGCGCAACGGGTAGGTCAAAGCTGGGCTGAGCATAACAGGCGGATGGCGCAGAACCAGGCGAATTTTGAAGCAAGCCAGCGTGCCTTTGTAAATAAAAGCAATGCGATCAATGATGCCATCATGAGCGGGTGGAGAGAAAGGAATGCTGCAAGTGATAAACAACAGGAGCAGATCATCGACGGGATCTACGAGCGCACTAATGTACAGAATACCGAAACGGGGCAAAAGTATAAAGTGGAGGCCGGCGCTAATCAATACTGGATGAACAGGAATGGCGAATATATCAGTACCCAGCTTCACGACTATAATCCGAACCTGGATAAGAATATGAATAATGTAAAGTGGCAGGAATTGAAACAGATAAAACAATAAGGAACAGGCTTCCCGTATTTAGCAAAGGTCTTAAACGTTAGGTTTGAGACCTTTTGTTTAGCAGATGGCGGTTATGATACCGGTATACCGGCACAAGAGACCTGCCTGCCCGTTTGTGCAGTAACTTGCCTTAAATAAATCCGGCCTCTTTCAAATCACGTACTTTTATAGTCTTAATTCCAGGCCTGTTAACTAAATACAATGCAGCGGAAGCTTTTCTTTTTCTTATTCATACTGTTGCTTCCTTTTTTATCCTATGCCCAGGCAGGTAAATTCTCCGGAATGATCTACGATGCCGTTTCAAAAGCGCCGCTTGCCTTTGTAAGTGTTACGCTCAGGGGAACCAATACCGGAACCGTAACGGATATCGACGGACAGTTCTCCTTTAATAACTTACCCGCTAATGCAACTCTTGTAATAAGTTATATCGGTTATAAGGCCCGGGAATATAAAGTGGAGAAAGCCGTAACAACCGTTTCCATATTCATCGAACGTATTTCCGGCGAACTGGAGACTGTGGTCATCTCCAGCAATGAGAACCCGGCGCACCGCATCATCAAATTGCTTCAGCGCAATAAAAAAAGAAATGACCCCGAACAGCAGTCATCCTTTAAATACAATGCATATACCATTGCGGCACTGGCAGCAGGTAACCGTTTCTGGAACCGGAACCGCGGCGACAGCAGCCGGCGGAAAGACCAGAAACAACCGCTTGATCAAATGGATGTACTGGCCGAAAAAGCGAAAGATACATCGGGTAACAAGCTGGGCAACATATTGGCAAAAAGGTTCCGGGAAAATTATTTATTACTCACAGAATCTTATACAGAAAGGATATTTAAATTTCCCGGCCAAACAAGAGAAACCGTGCTGGCCACTAAATTCTCGGGGTTAAAGAATGCCACGTTTGGCGTAACCACGTCCGACTTTCAGCCCTTTGGTTTTTACAAAGATTATTTGCTGATGAATAACAAAAGCTATGTAAGCCCGGTGATAGACGGAAGCATCAGTATGTATAAATTCAGGCTTAAAGAAACCATCGCTCACGAAACCGATACCACGTATATCATCAGCTTTGAACCAAGGGCCGGAAAGAATTTTACGGGGTTAAGGGGACTGATCTACATCAACTCAGACGGGTATGCCATCGAAAATATCATTGCTTCGCCTGCGAATGAGAAAGGCATGATATTCACTTTTCGCCTGCAACAAAAGTACGAACGGGTGAACAGGCAATGGTTCCCTTCGCAACTGAATACCACGCTTTCGCAAAAAGACCTGCGGACGGATTCCGTATTACTGTACTGGGATTCCCGTTGCTACATCACCAATATAGAAATAGGGAAAGCATTGGCAAGAGCTGATTTTTCGGATGTGCAGCTGGAGTATCATCCCCGGGCAGGCAAACAAACCGACTCGGCCTGGGCATTGATGCGTACCGATACATTGAATGAAAAAAGCCGGATCACTTATGAAACCTATGAGATGCTGCCGGCCAGGTATAAAAACACGATCGAAAAAGTGAACAAGGCATTCCAGGTGCTTGCCATTGAAGGCATTCCCTGGGGTAAGCTGGATATACCTTTTAAGTATATCATCTCGGGTATCAATAAATACGAGAGCTTCCGCATTGGTGCAGGTCTGCAAACAAATACCTTATTCAGCAAATGGTTCTCTGCCGGTGCTTATGCCGGTTATGGGCTGCGGGATAAAGCATGGAAATACGGCGGAAATATACAATTCAACTTTAAGCAGCGTACAAACAGCATCCTGCGTTTTGATTATACCCGGGATATTGCCGAGCCGGGAAACACCGACTATTTTGTGCGTAATGGTTCCGTATTTTCAAACCAGTCGCTACGCAATTTTCAGCGGGCCCGTATGGACAGCGTGGAGCAGTTCCGGGTAAACTTCAGTACTAAGTTGCGGCCTTCTATTCAATCAGACATCTGGTTGATGAATGAGAACCGAAACCCCGCCGGGTATGAATACGAATACAATAATGTAAACACCGGAAAAATTTTCCGCAGTTTTCGTAACACAGAAATAGGCATCGGCTTCCGGCTTACCCGGGGTGAAAGTTTTACCAGGATGGGCCGGTCGAAAGTGCGTACAAAAGCAGCAACCACGCAATTGCTGCTGCAGGTAACAAAAGGATTAAAAGATATGCTGAATGGCGATCTTGACTATACTAAAGTTGCCATCCAGTTCAACCATAGTTTTAAACTGAAGAAACTCGGTCAAACTTCTTTTCAGCTAGAAGCAGGGCAGGTATGGGGCGAAGTGCCTTATTCATACCTGTTCAATACCAAAGCAACCAATACCGGCAAACGATTAACACTGTATGTGCCCAACAGTTTTCAAACAGTGGGTTTGTACGAATTTGCATCAGGCAGAACGGCCGGTTTATTTATAGAACATAATTTCGGTAACCTGCTGTTCAGGCCAAAGAATCTTTCCTTCCGGCCCGAGATCATCCTTGTTCAGAATATCAGCTACGGAAGCCTGGATAATGCCGCTGCACAAAAATTCATTTCTTTTAAAGTGCCGGAGAAAGGTCTGTTTGAATCGGGGCTGATGATAAAGAACCTGTATCGCCGCAGTATCTTATCCCTGCTGTATATCGGTATCGGTGGAGGCGTGTTTTATCGTTATGGTGCATATGCCCTGCCAAAAGCCGCCGATAACTGGGCATTTAAATGGGGTTTCAGTATCTCGTTTTAGAAGGATCAACCCTTTCTGCTGTTACGGAGTTTTGTATATTTAAGTTACCGCTTCTTTTTTTAAAATTCATTCAGCCATGTACGATACAAACAGCACTTTTTTTGCTCCCCAGCTTTATATTCCAAACGGGGTTACCGATATAAGTTTTTATGAAAAGGCTTTTGGCGCTGTTGAACTGAGGCGCTTTTCCAACGACGACGACAGCATTCATGTATCGGAACTTTCAATAAACGGTGCACTCTTTCACCTGCACGAGGTAACTGCCAACCCGGCGCAGTTCAGCCCGGAAAAATACAATGGTACCACTGCGCTGATCGGTTTATTTGTTCCCGATGTGGATGCGGTGGTTAACCGGGCACTGGAAGCAGGGGCAATATTGGTTAGCCCGGTACAGAGTTACGATTATGGTTACCGGCAGGGAGATATCAAAGATCCTTTTGGGCATGTTTGGATGATCGAAAAGAAGATATAAAAGACCATTATATTAAAATGACCCACCGGAATTAATAACATTAGTAGTTGAAGAAATATTTCATTATATCCTTTCTCTGCTTTAATGCATGGCTTTCAGCAGCACAACAGGTTCGTTTTACCCGCTATGGTATCAAAGAAGGATTGTCGAATGAAACGGTGAATTGCCTGTATAGTGACAGTCGGGGGTTTTTATGGGTGGGCACCGACTTTGGCCTCAACCGTTTCGATGGAGTTCGTTTTGAAAAATGGTTTCATAAACCCGGCGACATCGGCAGCCTGCTCTCCAACAAGATCAACAGCATTGCCGAAGACAGGCAACAAAAACTGTGGTTAGGAACCGATAAAGGCATTGCGGTGTACGATACCAAAGCAGGATCCTTTTCGTCTTATACAAAAATAGAAGCAGGCAGTAAGATCATCGGCGATCTTTCGCAGGTGAAAACATTTTGCGACCGTGAGGGGGATGTATGGATCGGCAGCAGCAGCGGGTATATTTTTTTATACAGGCAAAGCGAACAGAAATTTTATGTTATACCGGTGCCGTTACGTCCGCCAACAAGACTGCAGAATGAATTTGTAAGCGGTTTTTTGCACGACAGTAAGAACCGCATCTGGGCAGGATCATCTTATGGAGTATATCTTATTGATAAGAAAGATCTCTCTGCTAAAGCCTATCGTTTTCCTGCTTCACTGAAGAACGAAAGCAGTCTGAATGCCTGTACCCGCTTGTTTGAAACCAGTGATGGAACGATCCTTTGCGGCACCTGGAATTCGGGCTTTATCATTTTTAATGAAGCGGAAAAAAAATTCACAGCGCAGGATAAGGCGGAAGGCCAATTTCTGCCGTCGCCGGTGGTGTTTGATTTCGCCCAGCAGGATTCGCTTATCTATTTCGCCGGCATCACCGGGGTATTCACCTGCCTGCAAAAAGACCTGCATGATCCGTCGTTTACAAAATACAAACGCTATAGTTCCAACCCGCAGGATATTTATTCGCTGGGCTCTAACGAGAACAGTGCCGTACTTACGGGTACAGCAGGCACGGTATGGGTAGGAGGGGCCATGGGTGTTTCGCAGTTGAATACCAACAGCCGGTATTTTCAATTTTATACGTTTGATAAGGCAGTGAGCCTGCCCGATTGGGCGCCTTCCAGTATTGCACAAAAGAACGATCAGCTTTATCTGGTAGTGGAGCATGACGTGCTGGGGTTTGATCTTCAGCAAAATGAATTTTACAAACTGCCGCTCAATATCCGTGGTAAAAAAAGACATGGGTTGTTTGAAACCGTCGATGGTTTCTTTCTTCCCAGCCAAACAGGATTATATATTTATGATAAGAACCTGGCGCTGAAAAAAAGCATAACAGAATCGCTGCCAACCGGCGCAGTAGCCAACATGCTTTGCGCTTTGTATGACCGGGATAAGAATTTGTGGATCGGTACAACAAGGTATGGGATAAGAAAAACAAACCCGCTTACCGGTACTGCTTCAAAATATCTGCACGACTCTTCAAAACTCAACAGCCTGGGTCATTATATCAACAGCATCATTGAAACGGATAAGGGAACCATTTATGCCGGGGGAAATGAATTTTATGTATACAACAAAGCAAAAAATGATTTTGAACTGCCTGTTCCGGGTGTTTCCGGTTTTCCTTTTAAGAATGTTACAAGGCTTAAGCAACAGGGCAAACGTATCTGGGTTGGAAGCGGGGATGGTTTGTTTTTATATGATGAGGAACTGAAGAAGGTTACTCCCCATCCCTTACCGCCGCAGGTGAACCAGGTGATAAGCGACATGGAAATTGATGCGGCAGGCAATGTGTGGATGATCACGCTTTCGGGCCTGGTAAAATATAACCCGGCCGATAAAAGCACTTTACTGTTCGATAAGCAAAACGGGTGGCCGGGCAATTTTTCGGTGCTTAAAAAATTAACCGATGGCCGGATTGCTGTTGGTTGCAATGGCGGCATCATCCTTTTCAATCCTGCTGATGTAAAAAGTCAGGTATACAGCCCTGTACCGCAGATAACAGCATTGAGCGTTGATGAAAGAACAATGCATCATTTGCCCGGCAGCGATTCGCTGTATGAAATAAAATACAAACAGGGCATCCGGTTCAATTATATAAGTCTTACCTACAGCAATGCCGAAGCGAATCAATACGAATGGCAGTTACAAGGTTTCGATAATAACTGGCACCCGGCGGGTAATCAAACCACGCAGGCATTCACGTCACTGGCGCCGGGCAGTTATACCTTCCTGGTACGCTCATCCAATGCCGCAAATGTAAGGAGCAACGGGTATGCAACGGTGAAATTTAAAGTACTTCCTCCTTTCTATTTTACCTGGTGGTTTATGGCAGCCGTGGTTTTAATGCTGGGCGGTTTGGCCTATGCATTTTACCGTTACCGGCTGCAACAGGGGCTGGCAGTGGAAAAAATACGAACAAGGATCGCCACCGACCTGCACGATGATATCGGCGCCACCCTCAGCAGTATTTCGTTTTACAGCGAGGCAGTGAAACAAAAATTAAGGGATGACCAGGCGGGAACAGAATCAATACTCGAGAAAATGGGCGAAACCAGCCGGAGCATGGTGGGCAATATGAGTGATATTGTTTGGGCCATCAATCCCGTGAATGATGCGGCCGGATCCCTCTTCAAACGTATGTACAATTATGCGGCCGATCTTTGCCAGTTGAAGAATGTGCAGTTACAGTTTGATCACGACAGCAGCATGGAGAAAAAGATACTGGACATAGAATCGAGAAAGAATATTTACCTCGTTTTTAAGGAAGCGGTGAACAATGCCCTGAAATATTCGGAATGCAGCGGTATTAAAATATCAATGAGCATGCAGCACAAACAGTTTACGATGAGTGTGCACGACAACGGAAAAGGTTTTGATGTGGAAGAAACAAGAGCAGGCAACGGGCTCGCAAATATGAAGATGAGAGCAGCTGAGCTCAATGGAAAGCTGGAAATTGTTTCATCAGCAGCCGGCGGAACCCATATAGAGCTGGTTTGTCCCATCCCCTGAATTGGATAGATGGTTACCGTGGGTATCAACAGAACTTTAACGCATATATGAACAATGATCAACCGATAGGAGTGGTGGTTTTTGAAGACAACCCGGCCTTGCGTGACAGCCTGGCCCTGTTGTTACAAACAACAGAAGGGATCGAATTGAAAGCGGTGTTCCCGGATGCATCGAGACTGGTATCCCGAATGGAACAAAGCATGCCCGATGTGGTGCTGATGGATATACAGATGCCGGGCATCAACGGCATTGAAGCGGTACAGATCATCAAAGAAAAATTTCCGCAGGTGCAGGTGATGATGCAGACAGTGTTTGATGCGGATGATAAAGTGTTTGCCTCCCTCTGCGCCGGCGCTTCGGGTTATATCTTAAAGAATACCGAACCGGCCAGGGTGATACAGGCCATAAAAGAAGTGGCAGCCGGTGGATCCTTCTTTACCGCTTCTATTGCAAAAAAAATACTGCATACATTTCAACAGCATACAAAGGCAGAGTACATTCAGCTTACCGCCAGGGAAAAAGACGTGCTGCAGTTGCTGGTAGATGGCTCCAGTTATAAAATGATCGCCGCGAAACTTGATATAGGCTTTGGTACGGTACATACCCATATCAAGAACATCTACGAAAAACTCCACGTGAACTCGGCCAGCGAAGCCGTAGCCAAAGCCATCCGGCAGCGGCTGGTATAGCCTCTACAAAATTGGGTAGGCGGCCTCTTCATTTTCTTTTAGAATTTTAAAAGAAAAACCATGAAGACAATCGTGCTGCTTGCAACAGCATTCCTCACTGCTTTAAATATTCATGCCCAGTCGTTCAGCATCAATACCGATGGAAGTACAGCGCACAGCAGTGCCATGCTGGATGTGAAAAGCAACAGTAAGGGAATGCTTATACCGAGACTTACCCTGGCAGAACGCAATGCCGTTGCTTCCCCGGCAACCGGGTTGATGATCTATCAAACAGATAATACAGCCGGCTTTTATTTTTACGATGGGGCTGCCTGGATCTCTATTACATCGGCAACCAATAACCTATGGATAAAAAACAGCAGCCACATTTATAATAGTAATACCAACAATGTAGGCATCGGCATCAATACGCCATTGGCAAGGTTGCATGTTGCCGACAGTGCAGTATTGTTTTCAGCAACGGGGAATGTACCGGGTGTAGCCGGCAATCCACCTGTATCCGGCGCCGGCAGAAGAATGATGTGGTACCCGGATAAAGCTGCTTTTAGGACAGGATATGTTACTTCAACGGAATGGGATATGGCCAATATCGGGTATTATTCCTTTGCCGCCGGATGGAATGTACGTGCCTCTGGTAATTACTCAATGGCTTTTGGCTCGTTGGCTATTGCATCAGGGGATCAAAGTATCTCAATGGGAACAGGAACAGCAAGCGGCTACCGGGGAGTTTCACTTGGTACGGCAACAACCGCGGCAGGTACCGATGCTTTTGCTATTGGTTATGACAATTTCTCTCTCGGCCAGTCTTCTTTTGTCGGCGGAAATGGTTCGTATGCAATCGGCCACCAGTCTTTTTGTTTCGGCGATTCTTGTCGTACCCAGGGTAACCAGTCCGTGGCATTTGGTGACAGTACTGTTGCCACAGGCGCCGGGTCATTTTCAATAGGATCACGTACGGTTGCTTCGGGAACTAATTCTGTTGCAACCGGGTACCGCAGTTCGGCCTCCGGCATTAACGGAATTGCCCTGGGCGATCAAAGTATTGCCAGCGGAGATTTTTCTATCGCAATGGAACATTCAACAGCCAGCGGAGAAGGGGCAATAGCCATGGGATTGGGAACGGTTGCCAGCGGGGATTATTCAACCTCGATCGGAACTCAAAATACAACGAATGGTTATTATAGTAATGCCTGGGGCTATTATAATATGGTAAGCGGTGTAAACGCTATGGCATTGGGGAGTCATAATAACGTAAGCGGAGCATACTCGATCGCAGCGGGTTATTTATTAAACTCCAAATCCTACGGAGGATTTGTAGCGGGCTTATTCAATGACAGTACGAATGCAGCCAGTTCTTCTTCTATCAACAGCCTTAACCGTGTTTTCCAGGTAGGCAATGGCACCGCAGGTAATGCAAGAAGTAATGCCCTTACCATTTTGCAAAACGGCAATATCGGCATCGGGGAACTGAACCCTTCTGTGCCGCTGAATTTTACTTCCAGCACCGGGAATAAGATTGCCTTGTGGGGCAACGGTGCAAATCACTATGGACTGGGTATACAGGCTTCTTTACTGCAGATGTATACCATGGATAACAGCAACGATATTGCTTTTGGTTATGGCAGCAGCAGCGCTTTCTCCGAGAATATGCGTATCAAGGGGAATGGG
>DAOQRQ010000094.1:0-9251 GCA_035355815.1 Ferruginibacter sp.
GAGTAAAGAAAATAATTGTTGACAAATTAGGCGTAGATGAGGCAGAGGTAACCCCGGAAGCTTCTTTTACCAATGATTTAGGCGCCGACAGCCTGGACACTGTTGAACTTATTATGGAATTTGAAAAGGAATTCAATATTTCTATTCCGGACGAGCAGGCCGAAACCATCACTACGGTTGGGCAGGCTAATGCATACTTGGAAGAGCATGCTAAGTAATTAATTTAATTATCACAGGCAAATTTTATGGCTTTAAAAAGAGTTGTAGTCACAGGATTGGGAGCTCTGACGCCATTGGGCAAAACTGTTGAAACATACTGGCAGGGTTTGGCCGATGGGGTGAGTGGATGCGATCTGATCAAACAGTTTGACTGCAGCAAGTTTAAAACCAGGTTTGCCTGTGAGGTTAAAGACTTTGAACCTACCAGTTACCTCGACCGCAAAGAAGCCCGTAAGATCGACCGCTTTACCCAGTTTGCACTTATAGCCAGCGACGAAGCTGTAAAAGATGCCGGTATCAGCAAAGACAATGTGGATACCGACCGGGTGGGTGTTATTTTCGCCAGCGGTATTGGCGGCCTGATCACTTTCCAGGAAGAAGTTACCAATTTTGCCCTGGGCGATGGAACTCCCCGCTTTAATCCCTTCTTTATTCCCAAGATGATACTGGATATTGCCGCCGGGCAGATATCCATGCGTCATGGATTCAGGGGCCCCAACTTTGCCGTTGTAAGCGCCTGTGCATCCAGCACCAATGCCATCATCGATGCTTTTGATAATATCCGGTTGGGAAAAGCAGATATCATTCTCACGGGTGGCAGCGAAGCCGTTATCAGTGCAGCCGGTGTGGGCGGGTTCAACGCCATGAAGGCATTGAGCGAACGTAACGACAGTCCTGCTACGGCCAGCCGTCCCTTTGACAAAGACCGGGATGGATTTGTAATGGGAGAAGGAGCCGGGGTGGTTGTTCTGGAAAGTCTTGAACATGCCCTTGCAAGAGGTGCAAAGATCTATTGCGAAATAGCCGGTGGCGGCGCTACTGCCGATGCCCATCATATCACGGCTCCGCATCCGGAAGGACTGGGCGCAAAAAATGTGATGAATGCGGCCTTGAAAGATGCAGGAATGAAACCGGAGGATATTGATTATATCAATGTACACGGAACATCAACCCCGCTCGGGGATCTTGCAGAAACAAAAGCCATCCTGAATGTTTTTGGAAGCCATGCCTATAACCTGAACATCAGCAGTACCAAGAGTATGACCGGTCATTGCCTGGGAGCAGCGGGTGTACTGGAAGCGCTGGCCTGCATCATGGCGGTTTCAAAAGATATCATTCCTCCTACCATCAATCATTTTACAGACGATCCTGAGCTGGATCCAAAACTCAACTTTACGTTCAATAAAGCGCAACACCGTACCGTGAATGCTGCCCTAAGCAATACGTTTGGTTTCGGTGGTCATAACGCATCTGTGATCGTGAAGAAATACAAGGGTTGATCAGTTGTTTTTAACTTCCTGTAATTTTAATTCGGCTTCTTCATTACCAAGTTCGGCGGCTTGTTTATACCATGCCAATGCCTGCACCCTGTTTTTTTCAGTACCCCTTCCATTTTCATACATCAAAGCAAGGCAGATCATTAATTCGGTATCGTCAATTGATTTTGCGATCTCCTTTTTACATGCCTCAAATGCTTTTTTATACCAGTTCTCTGCTTCGGAACTTTTTTGTGCCAGTTCATACGCATGCCCGAGAAAGTACATTCCTGTAATATTGCCCAGGTCGGCAGAGGCCTGGTAATATTTCATTGCCGCTGCATTATCGGCTTTAATATTGCCCTTTCCATACTCGTAGATATTACCGAGGCGGTATAAGCAGGCCGCCTTTTCTTCTTTACTCACCTGTTTAGTGTAAAAACTGATGGCAGTTGGGATGTCAATTGTTAAGCCACCTTTACCGTATTCATAAAAATAGCCCAGGATATAGCAACCTACTTTTATGTTGGTCTTTTGCGCTGCTTTTAAGTACCATTCCAGGGCTGTTTCATTATCCCGGCTAACGCCTTTTGCATATTGATACATGTGTCCTACGTTCAGCATACCATAAGGGTTTCCGGCTTCTGCTGATCTTTTGAAAAACTTCATTGCCTTTTTGTAGTCACGGGGTACCCATCTTCCTTTCCGGTATTTTAATCCCAGGTTGTTTTGTGCATTTGAATTACCGGCTTCAGCGCCTTCGGTATACCATTTTATTGCCAACGCTGTATCTTTTGGGATGGCTTTTCCATTATCGTATAAATAGCCTAACATGTACATGGCATTGGAATTTCCCTTTTCTGCAGACCTTGTATACCATTTTAAAGCTTCGATACTGTCTTTTAAAATACCCTTGCCGGCCATATAAGCGCCGGCCAGTACAAACATAGCATTGGTATTACCGTTCTCAGATTCCTTCTTTATTTTTTCAATATTGTAAGACGACCCGGCATTCCCCTCGTCTTCCTGCGCCATTATTGAAAAGGGTAAAATGCAGAAGGCCGTTATGCAAATGCCAGCAAGCTGAAAATGATACGATTTGATTTTTTTGAACGTTAGCATCGTAGCGAATGGTTTATAGCCGTGGATAAAACTGCCTGTTAAAAGTAATTTTAACTATTTGATTCTTTCTTTTTTTTTGCAATAAATAAAGGTATTTTCGCTTAAACATTTTCTCAACCGCTTTGCAATTCATCAAGGATCTTTTTAAAAGCAAGAACAGTAACCGGGAGTTCCGGAAACAACTCAATAATATCCTGGGCTTTTCACCCGGTAATATTGCTTTGTATAAAACAGCCCTCAGTCACCGCAGCGTTCGGGAAGGAGCCGATGAGAACAATGAACGGCTTGAGTTTTTGGGTGATGCAGTTTTAAGTTCGGTGGTGGCCCACTATCTCTTCCGGAAGTATCCCTATAAAGGCGAAGGTTTTTTAACCGAGATGCGGAGTAAAATGGTGAACCGCCAGAAACTGAATGATATTGCTTTGAAGATGGGGATCAAGAAGATAACTTTTTAC
Organism: Ferruginibacter sp.; assembly: GCA_035355815.1. Classification (GTDB taxonomy): domain Bacteria; phylum Bacteroidota; class Bacteroidia; order Chitinophagales; family Chitinophagaceae; genus Ferruginibacter. The sequence goes on from DAOQRQ010000094.1 coordinate 3,053, forward strand.
AATAAGTACGATAATGCGCTGAAAGTTTCGCAGATATTCGGTAATACACTGGAAGCATTGATCGGCGCCGTTTACCTCGATAAGGGTTATACCGGTACACATAAGTGGGTGGAGAAATACATCATTATGCCCCACATGTTCATCGACGACCTGGAAGTGATCGAGATCAACATCAAAAACAAATTATACGGCTGGGCCAATAAGAACGGTAAGTCGCTTGAATTTGAAACCCTTGACGAAAAATTTGAGAACGGCCGGAGGCTTTTTACCATCGGCGCAACAGTCGACGGCGAATTGATAGCCGAAGCAAAGGGATACAATAAAAAAGATGCCAGCCAGATCGCTGCACAGTTGGCGGTTGATAAACTGGGGCTTTGATAAGTTTGTAGTTTGAGGTTTGTAGTTTGATGTTAAGAGTCTTGGTATTGTGAACTCTTTTCAACCACAAACCATCAACCACAAACCATAAACCTGAATTATGACGTTTGGAATACTTGGAAGCGGAAGCTGGGGTACTGCTATAGCAAAAATACTGACCGATAACGGCAATTCTATTTACTGGTGGAACCGCAGCAAAGAAGACATTGAATACATAAAGACCCGCCATCATAACCCACGATACCTGCCGGCAGCACATTTCGACGTTTCAAAACTAAAACTCACCACCAACCCTGCTGAAGTGATCGAACACAGCGATTGCATTGTGATGGTAATTCCTTCGGCTTACACCGTACATGCTTTAGAAGCACTCGACCGGAATATTTTTTCAGGTAAGAAGATCATATCTGCCATCAAGGGAGTGCTGCCCGACAATAATTTATTACTGAATGAGTATCTGAAGAATGAGTTCAATGTAGCATTGAAAAATTACTTTGCAGTGCTTGGTCCCTGCCATGCAGAGGAAGTGGCATCTGAAAAATTATCTTATCTCACGTTCACCGGTATTGATGAAAAAGCCACGCAGGAAATTGCAGCCTGCTTTAAGACCCCTTACCTGAACACCGTGGAGAACAATGATATTTATGGTGTTCAGTTTGCAGCCGTACTCAAAAATATTTATGCGGTAGGCGCCGGCATTGCTCACGGGCTTGATTACGGCGATAATTTCCTGAGTGTGTTCATTGCCAATTGCGCCGATGAAATGGCAGGCTTCCTGAAAAAAGCGGGGATAAAGAATATTGAAGTGGGGCATACCGATATCCGCCAGCCCAGCGAAGAACACCGGCCTCATAATTATGCCGCATCTGTGTACCTGGGCGACCTGCTGGTTACCTGTTACTCACTTCACAGCCGTAACCGTGCATTTGGTAATATGATCGGTAAGGGGTATTCTGTAAAAGCCGCCCAATTGGAGATGAGCATGGTTGCCGAAGGATACTACGCCGGTAAGTGCATGCACGTTATCAATCAAAAAGTTATGGCCGACATGCCCATTGCCGATACCGTTTATAAAATTTTATGGGAAAATTTGCCGGCAGCTGAAGGTTTTAACACAATTGAGCAGGGCCTGATATAAGAATATTCTAACTTTACGGTAGAAAATAAAACCATGCCTTTCTCCTTTTCAAATATCAGCGCTTCGGTTTTGTTCTTTATGCTTGCCTGCTTAACCATCGGTGAGGTAATTAAGCACGTGAGGAAGAACTACCATCATTCAAAAAAATAGGTCTGCTGCAATTCCGTCGGCAAATAATTTACCTTCCCTGGTCAGAACGATCCTTGTGTTTTCAATACTCAGTTTACCCGTGCTTTCAAATTTTCGGCTGGCAGCCTGTATGCTGTTGCTTTTATCTTCCCCGAAAAATTTGTGGATATGATCCAGGTTCAATCCTTCCATTGTTCTCAGCGACGTCATGATGTATTCGTTCAGTTGCTGTGTTTCGGTAAGAGCTTCTTCTTCAAAAGGAACGGTTCCTTTCTCCAGCGATTGAATGTATAAGGCATTGTTGGCAATATTCCACCTCCTGCTGCTGCCATCAAATGAATGTGCAGCCGGGCCAAAGCCGTAATAGGATTCTCCAGACCAATAGCTGCTGTTATGCCTGCTCTTTAATCCGGGTTTTGCAAAATTGCTGATCTCGTAGTGTTCGTACCCTGCATTTTCCATCCATTCCATCAACTGTAAAAAATGTCTTGCCTGTTTCTCGGGGTCAACCGGTTCTTTTTTATGTGAAGCAATCATCTTGTCCAACGCCGTCTTTGGCTCCACTGTTAATGCATAGCAGGAGATGTGTGGGATATTTTTTCCGATCACAGTTTCCACGTTTCGTTTCCAGCCGGCATCATTTAATATGGGCGAACCGTAAATGAGATCAACCGAAAAATTGGTGAAACCTGTCGCTTTGATCAGGTCAATACAAACGACCGACTCTTTTGCCGTATGCGCCCTGTTCATCCATTTTAATTCTTCTTCCGAAAAACTTTGTATACCAACGCTTAGCCTGTTAATGCCGAGGGCCAGCCAGTCTCTCAATTTAATTTCTGAAATATCATCCGGGTTTGCTTCCAGCGTTATTTCAATATCGCCGGAAAAAACAAAATGTTCTTGCAGCGCTTCAAAGATCATTTTCAGATCGCCTGCAGATAAAATACTTGGTGTACCTCCACCAAAATAAACAGAGGAGATGATCTCTGCCTTCTTTTTTAAACCTGTACCTGACAAGTTGATCTCTCTGATAATGGCCTTCACCATTTTCTCTTTAAGCGCCAGCGAAGTGGAAAAATGAAAATTGCAATAGTAACAGGCCTGTTTGCAAAAAGGGATATGTATGTAAATGCCCGGCAAAGATTTATGGTTTGGCTCCCGGTAAGTATCGGGATAATATTTTAGATTTGGTTATTAATGACTCCTGTTAAATTAATAAAGTTCCAGTTCCTGATACCATTTATCCTGTGCCCGGGCATTTTATTGTCTGTATTTGATTGCAAGGCTCAATCCACCAGGAACAACACGGTTTACCAGTTGCAAGTACAGCTGGTAGACAAAGATAGTTCCTTTAACCTGCAGCCTTTAAAATTACAAACAACGTTTGCCAGCAGGTCTCTTTGTAATAACTATATCCAGGGCTTGCCGGCATTGCTGGGATCAAAAGGATATCCTACGGCTTCGGTAGACAGTATTTTTGAGAAGGACAATCTCAGCATTATTCATTTATTCCTGGGTAAACAATACCAATGGATTAAATTAATGCCGGATGGCATTGACAAGGCGGCTATGGATGCAAGCCGGTTCCGGGAAAAAGATTATGAAGGCAAGCTGATCAATATTCAGCAGTTGGTATCCTTGCAGCAACGGTTACTGGATCATTACGAAAAGAATGGCCATCCGTTCGCAGAAATATTTTTAGACAACATACGGCTCGACGATAATAAAATGGAGGCGCTGCTTAGAGTAAAGAAGGGGCCTTTGTATCACATCGACAGTATCCGTGTTTTGGGTAAGGCAAAGATCTCGAAAAAATTTCTCCGGCATTACTTAGACATTCCCAACGGAAGTTTGTATAACAAAACCAGGCTGGAGCAGGTAAGCAAACGATTGCTTGAATTACCCTACCTGCAGGAAGTGCAGCCAAACGATATTACCATGCTGGGGTCTGGCGCAGTTCTTAATCTTTACCTGGCGCCAAAACGGAGCAGCCAGGCTAATTTTTTAATTGGCTTTTTACCCAATGCCAGTCAATCGGGTAAGCTGCAGCTTACGGCTGATGTAAACCTGAACTTAAAAAATGCATTAAACAACGGCGAAACTATTTTACTCAACTGGCAACAGCTCCAGGCAAAATCACCAAGGCTTAACCTGGGATTTCAGCAACCTTATATTTTCAATTCATCCTTTGGGTTTGATTTTGCTTTTGATCTTTTTAAAAAGGATTCCACCTTTTTGCAGGTAAATGCTTTACTGGGGATCCAGTATCTTTTATCTGCAAACCAATCGGGTAAGATATTTGTGCAGTGGCAAAACAGTTTTTTACTGGCAAACGGTGTTGATACCAACCAGGTGAAGGCAACCAAAACACTTCCTCCCAATATTGATGTAAGTGCGGTGAATATCGGGCTTGACTATGACTGGAATAAAACCGATTACCGGCTTAATCCCCGAAAGGGTAATGAAATAAAGATAACAGCGTCGGTAGGCATTAAAAATATCAAGCGGAATAACGATGTGCTTGGTATTAAAGACCCGTCTTTCAATTATGCCAGCCTGTATGATTCGTTGAAGGAACGGGCCTATCAATTCAAGATAAAACTCGGCGCTGCCCATTATTTCCCGGTTGGTAAGCAGGCCACTTTTAAAGCGGCTGTGCATGGAGGAATATTCATCAGTCCCAATATATTCCGGAACGAATTATTCCAGATAGGAGGCTACAAGCTGTTACGTGGATTCAGCGAAGAGAGTATTTATGCCACGCAATATGCAGTGATCACTGCTGAATACCGGTACCGGCTTGCGCTTAATTCTTTCCTGTTTGGATTTGTGGATGGGGGCTGGGTAAAAAATAAATACCAGGCAGTAGATCTGAAAAACAGTTTTATTGGCGCCGGCCTTGGACTGGCTTTTGAAACAAAATTCGGTTTGCTCAATATCAGTTATGCAGCCGGTAAGCGAAATGATGTTAAGCTGAATCTGCGGGAAGCTTCCAAAATACATTTCGGGTATGTCAATTACTTTTAAGAATCTCAACGGCAGCATCTATTTTTGCAATAAATCAGATTTTTGTTGAAGCGTTTTCTCTTACTTTTTGCCGGACTCTTCCTTTTTTTAGTGTTTGCGGAGGCGCAACAGGCAGATAGTTTGCATGTCAGCGATTCATTCTCCTTAAAACAAGATTCGCTTCGGCCGGTTGTTTTGCCCGATACATCGGTACAGGCAGTGGTTAAAGCCCCGGTGGTTCAACTTCAAAACCGCTTCCTGGATACAGGTACCACCCCTGTTTCTTTATCGGTTGATTTCCGCAAGGGAACGAATACAGATTCGTTGTTTTACCTCATTGCGGGCGTTGTATTGCTTCTTGCCTGCTTCCGTTTTTTTTACAACCGCTATTTTACAAACCTGTTTCGTGTATTTTTCAATACCTCCCTCCGCCAGAGTCAGCTTACCGACCAGTTGTTGCAGGCAAAGCTTCCTTCGTTACTCTTTAATTTATTTTTTGTGATCAGCGGAGGGATCTATGCCTATATCCTTTTAACGCATTATGCGCTCATACAAGATGATAAGCGGTGGCTGATGATCGGGGCATCAACAGCCGTTATCGGCATCACGTACCTGGTAAAATACAGTACGCTCAAATTCACCGGCTGGATAACCGGCCTGAAGGACATCACCAATACCTATGTGTTTGTCATTTTTCTTATCAATAAGATCATTGGCATCTTCCTGGTTCCATTTATTGTTATACTCACCTTTTCCGACCCGGTAGTGATAAAGATCGGGGTGATCGTTTCGCTGTTATGCATTGGATTATTCCTGCTGCTCCGGTTCTTCCGGTCGTATGGATTGCTGCAGAACCAGTTAAAAATTAGCCGGTTTCATTTTGTTCTTTATATAGCCGGTATTGAGATAATTCCCCTTTTACTGATTTACAAGGGCTTAATGTTGTATTTAAGTAAAAATTTGTAATTTTGCAGTACCATCTCAGCGAAAACTATGGCTAAAAACGGTTCAACACAAGCTGTTACATCGGTCAAATCAGTGAAAAGGATACTAATAACGCAACCAAGGCCCGAAGGCGAAAAATCTCCGTACTTTGACCTGGCGAGGAAGTATGACCTGAATCTTGATTTTCACCCCTTTATCGTGGTTGAAGGCATCCCTTCAAAAGATTTCCGAAAGCAGAAGATCGATATTGCAAGTTATTCTGCTGTAATATTCACCAGCAGGAATGCTATTGATCATTTCTTCCGCATTTGCGATGAAATGAAAGTGAATGTTTCCCAGGAAACAAAGTACTTCTGCATTACGGAAGCCGTTGCCCTTTACCTTCAGAAATTTATTTTGTACCGCAAGCGCAAGGTGTTTTATGGAGCCGATGGCACCAACAAAAGCCTGTTTGATGTTATAAATAAGCATAAAGACAACGAGAAATTCCTTTACCCCTGCTCAGAGTCGTTCGACAGTGAGATAACCAACTGGCTTAAAGGAAATAACTGCGGATATGCTACACCGGTTTTGTATAAGATCATCAGCAACGATATTACCCAG
>DAOQRQ010000095.1:0-9145 GCA_035355815.1 Ferruginibacter sp.
CATACCTGCTGGCTTTTTCCTGGGCTTCCTGGTCATAGCTCTGTAAACGGGTGTACAATTTTACCAGTTCATCCCTTCTGATCTCTTTCATGCTGGCTGAAAGCGTGGCTGAATCTTTAAAATAATCATCCCTTTTTTTATCGGCATCAACCGTTAAAGCCTGTCCCTGTAACTGGAGAGATTGCTGGTATTCCCTTAATTGAGAATCTACTCTTGCTGCTTCCGGCATTAAACTGATCAATACATCGGTATTAATGTAACCGATCTTTGTTTGTGCTGAGGCACTAAAAAAACTCAACGCCATCACAGCTCCTACGATTAACTTTTTCATTTTTGTTTTACTATTTATTGGTTTGTTTTATAGTTTGTTTTCTGGCTGCAATCGCTGCATTGCAACTCTTGTTTTATTTATTATTTAACACCCAGGTTTCGCAGCACATCCGCACTCCTGTCGAGTTTGGGGTCGGCAAAGATAACGGTAATTCCTTCACTTTTATCCAATATAAAATCATATTGTTTTTCCACGGCCAGTTTCTGCACGGCATTATAAACCCTGTCCTGGATGGGTTTGATCAGCTCCTGCCTTTTTTTAAACAGGTCGCCTTCAAAGCCGAATCTTTTTTTCTGAAGGTCTCTCAGTTCCTTTTCCTTGTTATACAATTCATCTTCTCGTTTCTTCTTCAGTACGTCACTCAGCATTACCTGTTCAGCGTCGTAATCCTTGAACATCTTGTCAACCAGGGCCTGCTTCTGGTCTATTTCCTGCTGCCATTGCTCGCTGAACTGGTCAAGCGCTTTCTGGGCTTCCTTGTATTCAGGCAGTTTGTCTAAAATATATTTTGAGTCAATAACTGCATAGCGCTGTGCCGAGGCAGTAAATGCTGTTAACACGAAACAACATGCGATGAATAAACTCTTTTTCATTGTTATTGTTTTATAATTGACCATTACTCCGGTTCCTGTCCTAACATAAACGTGAACTTGGCCGCTCCCTTCAATCCGCTTGTTTGGTTATACCGGTCGAATCCAATGCCATAGTCAAATCCAAGTAAGCCAAACATCGGGAGGAAGAAGCGTAAGCCCACCCCTGCCGAACGGCGCAGCTTGAACGGGTTATAATCTTTGAATTCATACCAGCCGTTTGCCGCTTCAAAAAATGCCAGGCCATAAATAGTACTGCTGGCGCTGGTACTAAACGGATAACGAAGTTCCACCGTATACTTATTGAAAATAGTAAAGAACTGCGAAGGGGTTATTCCATCAGGGTTTATGCGGGGGTCTGATTTATCGTAAACCGGGTACCCCCTGTGAGCAATGATATCGTAACCCAGCAATGCAAAATTATTACTGAGTCCGGCATCGCCTACCTGGAAGCGTTCGAACGGAGAGATGGCAAGGTTCTTATTATACCTGCCTATGAAACCATATTTGGCGGCTACTTTTACAATAAACTGTTTGTTCTTTTCTTCTCCCCTTGGTAAGCCAATGGGTACAAACCATTCTGCGTTCATGCGCCATTTATGAAATTCAGGAAGTTTATAACTGTTATCAGAAGCCGATGTAAGTCCCATCAATGAATAGGGCAGGGTAAATTGTCCGCTTAACAGGAAGTTTGAACCACTGGTTGGAAAGATCGGGTTGGGCCCGGCTGAGTTTCTTACCAATGCGATCTTCAAACTGATGTTGGTAGACGTAACATTCCGGAGTTCTTCCGAACTGCCAAACAGGCTGTAGTTTTTAAGTTTATACCGCTGAACATTGAGTGAATAGATCAGGTTAAAATAATCATCCGGCCATTTCAATTGTTTGCCTAATGCAATATTAAAACTGTTCGTCTTTACATAAGATGTATCGCCGCATTTTTTACAATAGCTTCCAAAAAGATCGTATGCATTGGCATACTTGGTATTGGAATAAGCAATGGTAAATGAATTACGCTTTTTACCTCCCAGCCAGGGCTCGGTAAATGAAAAGTTATACGAGCGGAATGCTTTACCATTGGACTGGATACGGGCTGAGAATTTTTGCCCGTCGCCTGATGGCAATGGGTCCCAGGTAGACCGCTTGGTGATATTCTTTATAGAGAAGTTATTAAAGGAAACACCCAGGGTACCGGTTAAACCTATACCTCCTCCAAAGCCTGCAGACAATTCCAGCTGGTCGCCCGATTTTTCTTCAATGCCCCAGTTAATATCCACGGTTCCGTTCTCGGCATTGGGTATCACATTGGGATTGATTTTTTCTGCATCAATAAACCCAAGCTGGCCCAGTTCCCTTTGTGTACGGATGATATCGGACCGGCTGAACTTTTCACCGGGGATCGTTCTCAATTCCCGGCGGATAACATAGTCTTTTGTTTTTTTATTTCCCGATATGGTTATGTTTCCATAAACAGCCTGCGGGCCTTCTGTCATGCGTATCTCAAAATCGATGGTATCGTTGTACACAGCGGTTTCAACGGGGTCTACACGGAAGAAAAGATATCCATCATCCATATAAAGACTTCCGATATCCATTCCTTCGGGAGTAAGCTGTTTGCCCAGACGTTTATTCAGTAATTCCAGGTTATAGATATCGCCTTTCCGGATGCCGAGTAATACATTCAGGAGGGAGTCGCTGTATTTTGTATTGCCACGCCATACAATATTTCCAAAATAATATTTTCTTCCTTCTTCTATCTTAATGAACAGGTTCAGGTTATTCCTTCTGTCCATTATAGAAGTATCCCGGGCGATCACTGCATCCCTGAAACCTTTTGAATTATAGTAATTCAATACATTCTCTTTGTCTTCTGTGTATTTGGTTTCGTTGAACTTGGCCCCGCTAAAGCCCCTGATGCGTAAATAAGGATCCACATAATCACGGGTTTTAAAAATGGTAAGAAAATCCATGTTGCTCACATATTCCTTAAACGTGATCTTTGAAGCCGTATCGCCAAATGGATTTTTGATAACTACCGGGAAGAGGGTGAAGCGGTTCATTTCCTTCGTTCCCTTCATCTGCTTCTTTAATTTGGGATCGGGAATGCTGGCATTGCCGGTGAAGTTGATGGAATTAACCTTTACTTTTTTGCCTTTGGTGATATAGAAGGTTAATGAAACGGCATTGTTGATGATGGTAACAGGTTCTTCCACCAGCCGGATATCTACATTGCGGTATCCTTTTCCGTAGTAAAATTTGCGGATGGCCTCCACAGCGCTTAGCTTCATATTTTCTGTAACCACCCGGTCACTCACCAGGGCCAGTTTAGGTTCCAGGTCATCCTTTTCTCCTTTTTTAATACCTACAAGTTTAAAACTTGCCAGCCTGGGTCTTTCGGTAATGGCCAGTTCTATATAAAGGTCTTTCCCATCAAGCCGGGTAAATGAGATCTCAATGTGAGAGATGAGGTTTTGGCGCCACAATTTGGCAATGGCTTTTCCAAAAACATCCGTTCCGGGGATCTGAACCTTATCGCCAACCGCAAGGCCTGAAATTGAAATAATAAGATTGGGATCGAAGGCCTTGGTACCGGTAACAGTAATACCGGCAATGGTATATTCCTTTGGGGTCTTTGAACTGAAAATGGCCTGTAATTCCGGATCAACCGATACAGGATTTTGTGCCAGGGCAAACTGGCTGCTGAACATCAGGGTTGCAATAAAAAAAAAGCCTTTGTAGATCCTCTGCATCAATTGGTTTTTATCGTGCGGCAAATTAAGCCCAATAATTAAAAGTATTTGTTAACCTCATCCTAAATCATTCGCTTAAATGCCCAAGGAATGCGGGGTTTTTATGTTCAAAAAGCCTTGCTAACCAGTGGCTTCCTCATTCTTTATTTGTTCGCCCGTTTTTCCAAAACGGCGTTCCCTGCGCTGGTAATCCAGTATGGCTTCATACAGGTTTTCTTTCCTGAAATCGGGCCAAAGAGTATTGGTAAAATACAGTTCAGAATAAGCAAGCTGGTATAACAGGAAATTACTGATCCGGTATTCCCCGCTGGTACGTATCATCAGTTCCGGATCGGGAAAATTACGGGTTGCCAGGTACTGTTGTATGGTTTCCTGGTTGATGGCCTCCGCATTCAGTTTTCCTTCTTTAACGTCAGTCGCAATTTTTTTCACTGCAGTCTCTATTTCCCAGCGGCTGCTGTAACTAAGCGCCATCACCAGGTTAAGCCCGGTGTTCTTACTGGTTTCATTCAATGCTTCCGTTAATTCAACCTTTGCTGCTTCGGGCAACATGTCAATATCGCCTATCACATGCAGTTTAATATTGTTCTTATTGAGGGTGGGCACTTCTTTATGGATGGTATCCACCAGCAATTCCATCAGGCCCGACACTTCGTATTTGGGCCTGTCCCAGTTTTCGGTGCTGAATGCATAAAGGGTCATGTATTTGATCCCCAGTTCGGCCGCACCTTCCACTACATTACGCACACTCTCCACGCCATGCAGGTGCCCATACAGGCGGTCTTCGCCTTTTTCACGGGCCCACCTTCCATTACCATCCATAATGATGGCGATATGGCTTGGCAGCCGCTGCATGTCTATTTTATCCTTCAGGCTCATAAATGCTAAAAATAAGTATTCACGCCATGGGCGTGATTTGGGCGGGCAAAACTAACAAATTTTGGTTGTAATATGCTTTTTAGGGCTAAATCTTACAGCTTTACCAGTTTACCGGTAAACTCTTCGCCATTTATGAGCATTTTGTACAGGTAAAGCCCGGCAGGGGCATTGCTGATATCGAATTGCTTTACATTTTTAAAACTGCCTATCCGGGTACCCTGCGGGCTTACTAAAATGATGTCTGTAGCTGTTTGTGCCGAGCCATTCTGAAGACAACTGAAAACCCCGGTTGAAGGATTGGGATACAAAGCTGCCTTACCTGAAGAAGGCCTGGCCGGCAAGGGAGCCCCGCTGGCACATGCCTGTTTGGCCTTTAAATAACCGGCATCATCGCCAATGCGTTTTGCAGCGCTGCAATTGCTGCCGTTAGAAAGCGTAACGATGGCATTGGGAGAAATGTAATCGGGCAGTTCCACCACAGACTGGTTAGAGAAGTTGAGGGTACGCCCCATGTCTGAAATCTCCCACTCCGGTTGAACAGCGTTTGAATTGGCTGTAAGTTGCGTGATACAATTGCCATTCCGGTTTATAACAGAAATGGAAAAGCTGGCGTTACCGCAAGGAGGATCCTGGGGAGCTGCATACCATAAAAGGTTGCTGATATTGGCAAACACCAGGTCGTAACCTCCCTTTTTAGTGATCCTGCAGAATTTACCCCGGCTCTCCTGGGGAATATCAATGTAAAACAAAGAAGAATCTGTGGGGGTTACAAATCGTGCTTTTAATATTTTACTGTTATTGTCTGTGAAAGCAAATGCGTTGTTCACTTTTTCTTCTGTTGCAAACCCCGTTCCGGCAGCATAACTGTTGTTCATGCTGAAATAGATCCTGCTTAATGCAGCAGGTACATAAAAATACCCGGGCATGCTGGCCATATCACTCGAATAGATCTCCGTTGCCTTACCAAAAAAAGTTCCGCTTTTATAAAAGATGTTTTTATTGGTGAGTATTTCCAGTTCAACCGCCGATTGGTATTTTGAAGAAACGGTGAGTTTGTAATTCCCCGCCGAAGGAAGCGCCACCACCAGGCTTCCTGCTCCTGCATTGCGGTCAAGAGAAAAATCCCTGATCACATCCAGGGTTCTTTCGGTTGATTCTACTGTGAAATTAATATACCCCTTACCTGTCATGTCAAACGTGGGCTTATAGTTGATGGTGAAATTTCCGGCAGCCGGCGCCTGTATCATAAATTCACTGCGGTTATAATAGTCCTGGCCGCTGGTATATTTCAGTTGTACGTTTATTTTTTTAAGGGCACTGATATTGCCTGTAAAGAATTTATCCTTTACAAAAGAAGCCGCTTCAAATTTATATGCATTGATGACGCCGCCGAATGCAGCTACATCACTTTGAAAGTTATTATCAATTTCTGCCGGGGTCAGTAAAGGCAGGTTGCCGTTTTGATAGGCCGACCCGTTCGCATTATTATACTGCTGGTAAAATGAACTGCCTGCCGGATATTTACTGGCAATTACGGCGATCATGTAATAACTGTTCACCAATTGCATCCTGTTTGTTTTGGCCAGGTACACACACAAGGCAGCAGCTTTATCCATTTTTGCATCGTTCGAACGCTGGTCGCCCGCCCAGTTGTAATACAGCACCATATAGTGTATGTACGCCTTTAATTCACGGATCCTGTCTTTTACCACTTCCGGTTCGTTCTGTGTTTTACTTTCTGCCTCAGCAATCATCTGCAGGTAAAGCGGGATCCTGTATTTATTAGACATCCCTCCTGTTACATGCTTATCATCGGCCCAAAACTGCAACAGGTTATAAATTGTTTTTCCTCCACCGGCAAACATATCGTTACAGAATTCCTGCAGGGTATTGTCTATCGGCGCCTTGTCGTTCAATAAATAATTGTTAGCGGCTAATAAGTAAGGCAGGCTGGCAAATTTTGCCGGAGACGCTTCCCAAACAAGCCCCTGGTTTTTTTTATCTTTTGCCAGCTGCACCGTTGCTTTAAGATCATTCAGGTAAAATGCCGGTGTTTCGCCACTCCAGTTAGATAGGTTAAGGTAATTGTATTCAGAAATATTTTTCGCCCGCTCTAACCAGCGTTTTCTTAACCCGTTGGCACTGGTGAGGTTTTGATAAACCGCCGGTATCAACTGAACATCAATATTATCAGAAATGGAAATGCCCGGCGAGGGTACATCCGCATGTGTTGAATATGCATACACCTGGAAACGCATGGCCGGGTAAAGTGCATTGATGCGCTGAGCCGTATGATTAGCCAGAGTGAATTGCTGATCACTTTCTTTAGAATAGCCCGTGTTCTGGCATCCTGAATTGTCGGTTGAATTTCCCCAACGGGCTCCATCCGGCACTTCAATGCCGATATACCGGTTTGCATAGTCAAAATTCCGGTATTGATTTACATACAGGGTACGGTTGCTGAAAATATTGGTCTTGTACTGTGTATATTTCTGTTCAATAGTAGCTGACCACAAATTCATGGATGCCTGGTTATTGACGTCGGGTACCGATTGTGTATTTGCCGAACGGGAATTATTAAAGCAGGCAACATAGCAGGGATTGTTTTGCAAAGAAGAGAGATAATTGCCTGTCATTATATCTGCCCGGTGGCCGGAAAAACGATAGGTACCAACCATTCCATTCCTGCGCTGGTATAAAGCCCAGTTATGGCCATTGTCTCCAAAATAAGAATCCCAGCTATAGGTAGTACTGTTATCCATCGCCCAACGGTTATGCCCGCCGCTTACAAACCAGGTTTTGTATTTGAAACTGCTGGTATAAATACTGTCAATCTTCTTATAAGGCGAACTGAGTGAAGGAATGATCTCCCAGATGGATCCCGGCTGGTAAAAACGGAAGCCGAGGTTTTGCAGGTACTGGTAGATACCAAAGCATAGTCCGTTATCCTGCGAGGCAGTGAATTTTATGATCCCGGTACCGTCGCTTTGTACTTTGCAGGCCTGGTTATCGGTAATGGTTGAATCGTAAATGAAGATGAGACCGGCGGAAGGGATCGTATTGTAGGTCTGTATGCTGAACTGGCTGCTCTTTATCGCTTTTTGTAAAAGCATAGCTGCATCCTCCGCAGTTGACTTAAGTAACTGAGACGACCCCTGTGGATAGAACACGGTTTGAGCCTGTGTATGTAGCATACAAAAGGCAAATACCGCTGTGGTAATGCAGCAGCGAATGAACGCCATAGTTTAATGTTTGTGCGGATTGAAACTATGGTTCCATCACAGAAATAACCGGATTTAGGCTTTGTTCTTCTTTGGTTGGGAAAATCTCAGATAATAATGGGGATTGGATTATCTGGGTTACTTGAGGGACTGTAAAAATAGACGTTTTTAGTTAAAAACAAAATCTATTGGCCACAATTATTTAACACTGGGGCATTTATAACTGCTGATATTAAGGGAAAGCCCTATTTCAGCGATGATATACTGGTCTTTTTGCTTACTCCAGCCCCTTTGCCTGCCCTCAATACCAATGATATTGTCAGGATCTATCTCATAGGACCGGTCCTGTAATAACCCGGCTGATGACAGCGGTGTAAACCGGCTGGCTCCAATATAGGTTGTACTTACGTCGTCTAAGTAATCAGTCATTGTAAACCGGTGCGCTATCTCAAAAGACAGGTTCAGCCGGTCTGTAATATTATATTTTATACCCACGCCAAGCGGTATACACATTGCTAAAGTGCTGTACGGTTTTCTGCCGTTATACCCGATCTGCTGCCCCTCGGTTCCCAGGGGTCTCAAAAATTCTTTTTTGCCATTGAGGTAGGCATAGGGGTCATAGGTAAATGCACCCACACCCAGGGTTATATAAGGGGTAAATGCATAATACGGATCACCAGGAATGAATTTAAAGAAATTGAAATCGCCCTGTAAAGCCAACTCCCATATATTGGAATTGAAACTGAGGTTACGGGTCTTCTGGTATTCGTTCTTACTGTATGTATCGCTGTAACCCACCTGTGCATAATGGGCGCTGATGCGCAGACCTACATAATTGCCAAACTGTTTGCGGAAGAAGGCTCCCAATGCAGGCTTAGGCCGGTTGATGGCAGCCCGGGTATTCAGATCACCAAAATAATGAGCAGCGCCTACGGTAATTCCAAACTCCCCTTTTTGTACATACTCATTATGCTGTTGTTGTGCATTGGCACTAAGAGCAGTTATCACAGTTAATAAGAGTACCCCGATTTTCATCTTCATACATGCAAAATAAAGAATTGTTTTGAAAAAAACGGGCTGGCGGAAATTTTTGGATAAAGGCTTTGTTAATCTTACTGTGGTTCTTTCTTTTCAATTCGCAGGCCTGCACTCATTATATGGGGCAGGGGATCGTCCCGCATGATCTGCGATATGCTGAAGTAATATTTTCCTGCCTGTTTAAAGCGACGGGGGCGGCCATTGAGTAATTTCCTTACTTCCCAGATATCGTTCATGCCGCTTCCTTCCCACCCGTTGGCATCATCGCCCAGTTTCAGGTCAACCCGCTGTTTAAAAAGGGTATCGCCGGGGGCCTGTAAGCCGATATTAAGCCAG
>DAOQRQ010000096.1:0-9111 GCA_035355815.1 Ferruginibacter sp.
TACGCACTTCATATTTTTTGGTGTGATAGAATTCTTTGCCATCGTACACCAGTGCACTCCAGCCATTATCACTTGCGCTGTGGCTCTCCCGCAGCGAAGAAGCAATGTATTTAAATCCGAATTTATCTTTCATCTGTTTGAACACGTCTTTGAATCCGTCGAGGTTCAGTTCGCCTTTAGTAACATCAGTATCCTTTGCTTTAAAACCGAGTGTGGTATCCGCATCTTCTTCGTTGCCGATACAAACATCCACATACTGGCAAAGCCGGCTCATCACTTCTCTTGCTTTTTCCTTGCTCCATAATTTTTTACGGTAGTTAAGGTCAATGCTGGTGGTGATGCCTTTGGCTTTTGCCGCTTTTAACGCTGCTTCTGTTAATGCCGCTGCCTTGTCGCTCAATGCCGGTGTGATACCCGTGGTATGAAACCAGGAAGCGCCTTCCAGTATCTTATCAAAATCAAATTCAGAAATATCAACATCGGCAATGGAAGCGCCTGCACGGTCGTATACCACCTGTGAGGCACGCATAGATGCCCCTGTTTCCAGGAAATAGATCCCCAGCCTGTCGCCACCTCTTGCAATGTATTGTGTATCCACCCCATAACGCCTTAAATGATTGATCGCTGATTGCCCGATGGGGTTATTGGGAACCTTGGTTACAAATGTTCCGTTAAGTCCATAGTTACATAAAGCTGCAGCCACATTGGCTTCTCCACCCCCGTAGGTTATATCGAACGAATCGGCTTGTACAAAACGTTTAAA
Organism: Ferruginibacter sp.; assembly: GCA_035355815.1. Lineage (GTDB taxonomy): Bacteria > Bacteroidota > Bacteroidia > Chitinophagales > Chitinophagaceae > Ferruginibacter. The sequence continues at coordinate 764 of DAOQRQ010000096.1, forward strand.
ATCGGGTGTTGACAAACGCAACATGATCTCTCCCAGGGTTACAATTTTCTTTGACATATTCTTATTAGGTTTTTATAGTTTGAAAGATACACAATGTAACAGCACTGCTGTGCATTCCGGGCGCTTAAATTAACGGTAACGTTCCCGGAATCGTTGCCGGTTCTGTTACCAGTTAAAATAATTCTTTGCATTATTAAAACAAATATCCTGCACCAGTTTCCCGGTCCATGCCGTATCATTGGGCAGTTCGCCATTCTCGATCTCTTCGCCAAATAAATTGCATAATATCCGCCTGAAATATTCATGGCGTGGATAGCTCATAAAACTGCGGCTATCGGTAAGCATGCCTACGAACTTACTTAACAATCCCATGTTTGACAAAGCATTGATCTGTTTGATCATTCCGTCTTTCTGATCCAGGAACCACCAGGCCGAACCAAACTGAACCTTTCCTGCAACCGATCCGTCGTTGAAATTACCGATCATGGTTGCCATCAGTTCGTTATCTGCCGGGTTCAGGTTATACAGGATGGTTTTAGCCAGCTGGTCTGTTTCATCCAGCTTATTTAAGAATTTAGCCAGCGCCCTTGCCTGCGAAAAATCACCGATGGAATCCCAGCCGGTATCGGCGCCCAGTTGCTTAAGCATGCGGGCATTGTTGTTACGCAATGCACCCAAATGATATTGCTGCACCCAGCCTTTTTCATGATCCCATTTTGCAAATTCAACCAGCATGGCCGACCTGAATTTCAGGTTCTCCAAATAACTTAATGCGGCGCCTCCTCTTATTTTATCAAAGATGTTCTTTATTTCAGCATCGGTATAATCTTCGGCATATACCTGTTCCAACCCATGATCTGAAACAGCACAGCCGTTGGTTGCAAAATAGTCATGGCGTTTCTTTAAAGCCTTCAAGTAGTCATCATAAGAGGAAACAGCAATATCAGAAACCTGCTGCACTTTATCAACATACCCGTTAAAGGCAGCCACATCATCTACGTTCATGGCTTTATCGGGGCGATAGGCAGGCAATATCTTTATCTCAAACCCATCGGCTTTTATTTTCTGATGATGTTCCAGTGAATCGGTGGGATCGTCGGTGGTACACAGCACTTTTACATTCATCTTACGCAGCAGGTTGCGAACCGAGTATTCTGCTGTTTGTAACCTGGCTGAAGCATCTTCATAAATGGCTTTGGCCGTATCGGCATTCAATATCGTATCAATTCCAAAATAGCGCTGCAACTCCAGGTGTGTCCAGTGATAGAGCGGGTTACGCATGGTATAGGGAACAGTGGCAGCCCAGTTTGCAAACTTTTCGTAATCAGTTGCATTACCCGTACAATATTTTTCATTGACCCCATTGGTACGCATGGCCCTCCATTTATAATGATCACCATAAAGCCATACCTGTGTAAGATTTTGAAACCTGATATCGTTGGCTATCTGGTCGGGAGGAAGGTGATTGTGGTAATCAATGATGGGTTGCGGTTTTGCAAACTCATGATAAAGTTGCTGAGCAGTTTTATTCTGTAATAAGAAATTTTCGTCTAAAAATTTTTTCATAACCTCGCCCCTAACCCCTCTCCTGAAGGAGAGGGAACCAGGTATTTGTTTTATAATTAACAATATACTATTTCTCGACTTCGCTCAGGATTGTCATAAAGAAACCCCTCTCTTCCATGGAATAAAATCATCCTGGTTGAGCAATACCGCTTTGGGTATCACTTCCCCGCTGGCGGCCTTTATACAATACTCCAAAATATCTTCTCCCATCTGTTCAATGGTTTTATCGCCTTCAATAACGGGACCGCAATCAATATCAATAATGTCGTTCATCCGTTTGGTGAGGTTGCTGTTTGTTGAAACCTTAATGGTTGGGCAAACAGGATTACCCGTTGGCGTACCCAGCCCGGTAGTGAATAAGATCAGCGTGGCCCCGCTGGCTGCTTTACCAGTGGTTGCTTCCACATCGTTGCCTGGTGTACAAACAAGATTTAATCCTGGCTTTGTTGCCGGTTCGGTATAATCCAGTACATCCACCACCGGTGATGTTCCTCCTTTCTTTGCAGCACCGGCGCTTTTTATAGCATCGGTGATCAAGCCGTCTTTTATATTTCCGGGAGAAGGATTCATATGAAAACCGGAACCTACTTTCAGGGCCGACTCATTGTAATTGGTCATCAGGCTGATGAATTTCTTTGCAGCCGCTTCGTCTTTTGTGCGGTCGATCAAATTCTGTTCTACCCCGCACAATTCAGGAAATTCGGCCAGCAATATCCTTCCGCCCAGTGCCACCACCAGGTCGCTGCAATAACCAACGGCAGGGTTTGCCGAGATACCGCTAAACCCATCGCTGCCACCGCATTTAACGCCGATGCATAATTTGCTGAGCGGCGCCGGTTGTCTTTCCTGTTTATTGATCTCAATCAACCCGCTGAATGTTTTTTTAATGGATTCAGCGATCAGTTGTTCTTCGCTTTGCGATTGCTGCTGTTCAAAAATGAACAATGGTTTTTCGAAGTTTGGATTCAGTTGCTTCAGGTCATTTACAAAATCCTGCACCTGCAGGTTCTGGCAGCCGAGACTCAAAACGGTAACGCCTCCCACATTCGGATGATTGGCATAAGAAGCAAGCAACTTACTTAACACAGCAGCATCCTGCCGTATGCCTCCGCAACCTCCCTGGTGATTCAGGAATTTTATTCCATCCACATTTTTAAATAACCGGTTGCTCCTGCTTTGATCACCCGGAGACAGATCAATGGAAGAAACATCTTCTCCATTCTTAAATGCTTCCACCAGTTGATGAGCATATCGTTTATATTTTGCAGTAACGGCATAACCCAGTTCATTATGCAAGGCTTCCCGTATCACATCCAGGTTACGGTTCTCACAAAAAACGGTGGGTATGAAGAGCCAGTAGTTAGCCGTTCCCACTTCCCCATTGCTGCGGTGATACCCGTTAAAGGTCCGGTTGGAAAATTTTGATACATCGGGCGCTGTCCATTTATAATCTGTTTTGCGGTAGAAGAAAGGATCGGCGGCATGTTTGAGGTTGGCTGTTGAAATGATGCCTCCTTTGGGAATATCCGCCTGTGCCTTGCCTACCAGTACGCCATACATAATTACGGAATCGCCTTTGGCAAGACCGGCAGTAACAAATTTATGCTTGGCAGGTATATCATCCCGGAGTATGAACTCTTCGCCATTGAAATCCACTTTTTCCCCCTTTGACAGGTTCGTCAAAGCCACCAGTACATTATCATCCGGGTGAACCTTTACAATTTTTTGTTTCATCTATTAATATTAAGCAATGCTTTTTTTGGATTGAAGCGGATCGATCACCGCTGCCATTCCCAGTTCTTCAATTTCGTTTATTTTTTCCTGAACGGCTTCTGCAAAACCGGGCAGGGAAGACAGGTCGTTCCCCCACAGCGAAGTATCCCGTAATACAGAAGCAGCGATCATTTCCCGCTTAACCGTTTTCCATTTTTCATAAAAGTAAAAGGCCTTATCATCCTGGATGGGATAAAAATTCCCTTTCAGTTTTCCGGAATAAATCCCATTCTCCTCCTTTACCGCTTTCATAAAGTAAATATAAGCCGCAAATCCCGTTGCCATATATTCCGGTACCGAATTGAAAAGGGAATAATAATTACGCAATACCGGCACCACCCGCATGCGCATCTTTGATGAGTACTGCATGGTTATACTTAACCACAGGTGATTGATATAGGGGTTACGGAACCGGTCGAGGCAATTAACAGAGAACTCATTTGTTTGTTCGGGCGTGGTATTGTAGGGAATGGCCACGGCAATTTCAGACTGCATTACTTTACTGATATAATGCTGCACCTGCCGGTTGTCCATCGCATTTTTAACCGTATCAATACCCGAAAGAAATGCCACACCGCTGCTTAATGTATGGGTGCCGTTCAGTAACCTCAGTTTAAGTTCCCGGAAGAGATTGATGTCTTTAGCGATCACCACTCCTTTATCTGCCTGCGCAAAAGAAAGTACATCGGCAACCTCTTTACCTCCTTCAATGGCCCAGAGCCGGTACACTTCGCTCATGATGAGCAGGTCGTCGGAATAACCCAGTTTGTTTTCGATCGACTCTTTCAATGCTGTTTCCGGTTTTCCCGGAACGATCCTGTCGACCAGTGAATTGCAGAACCTGTTTGCATTCTCCAGCCAGTCGATAAAACTTTCATCCAGCCCGTTCAGGTGAGCCAGTTCAATAACGATCGATTCCAGTTTCTTTCCATTGTCAATGATCAGTTCGGTGGGAACGATCACCATACCCGATTGCCTGCTTCCCTGGAAAGCCTTGTAACGTTCAAATAAAAAGGCCAGCAGTTTACCCGGGTAAGAAACCGGCGGGTGGCGGCGAATATCGTCCTGCACCAGTTGAATACCCACTTCGGTGGTATTGGAGATAATAACTTTTAGTTGCGGGTTGTGCGCACATTCCAATACTTTGTTCCATTCCGCCTTTGCCGAAAGCACCCGGCTTATGGAAGCATTGATGATATCTTCTTCATACTTCTTACCATCTTCAACTCCCCGTACACAGATGGTATATAACCCATCCTGTTTTTCAAAAGCGCCGGCATCTCCCCCATCGGTTGATTTGACCACCACGATCCTGCCATTGAATATCCCCTGCTTATTCGCTTTGTCGATAAAATAATCGGGCAGACCACGAAGTAATACACCCGTGCCAAACTGCAATACTTTTTCCGGCAGGTCGAATAAAGCTGCGTTGGGAAGTGATACATCGTTGGCAGCAATATTCTTCAGGTTATATTTTGATAGCAACATACTCTTTTAGTTTTTATTTATTTTTTTAAGCCAGTCGGGGTATTCTTTTACCAGCAGTTTTTCTGCCCAGTTGCCATACCAGGCATACCCTATCCTTCTTTCGTTCTCTATTTCTGCGATTGTTTTTTTCCGTTCGCTGTCACGCCCTGAAAAAAAAGGTTCGTTTGTATTCACGTCGTAAAATCTTGCCCATAAAACAGCACCTTCTTCCGGCTGCAGTACCCGGTCTCTTCCGCTTTTTTCATTGGGTGCAGGCACATCCACATATTTGTACCCGGTGATCTTTACTTTGCTGAACCATTCTTCTGCTGCTTTAACCGCCGCAATAATGTCGGACGATGGTTTCTCTATCCGCATCAGGAACCGCACAATGCCCACCGATTCGCTGCCGCTTAAGGAAACCAGTTCAAATTTGCGGGCCATTTCGGGTTCCAGTGTTTTGGCATTGTACTGGGCGCACCAGGCGGTTAGCTTTCCATTTTGTTTCAGCTGTGTTTTTAAAATACACTGCACCCCTCTTACCACAGCATCCACACATTTATCTGCATACGATGCATCCATCACTTCCATATCGTTTATTTTATACACAATATCGTACAATACATTCAGCACATTCACCATAGCGTTATCGTTATATGTGATCTGGCTGCGGTAACTGCTGAAGTCGGGATAGAACTGCGGCCAGCCGCCATTGGCATATTGTGCTTTTAATAAATAGTCCACCCCCCTTTGGGCAGATTCCAGGAAGCGTTTATCGTTGGTATTTTTAAATGCCTTAACCAGGTACCTGATCTCTTTAGTAGTGGCGCTGTTATCGATGGTGGCGTCAATGCCTTCATTATATCCAGCCCTCAAGGTCTTCAATTCATCCTCCGTTAATGTTCTTTTATAATTAACATTGGCCCCTTTGAAATGTTTGGGCCAGCCGCCGTTGCTGCGTTGGTACAGCAGCATGTTCTCGGCAACGGTATCCTGGATCATTCTTCCCGCAGCCACTCCGTTATCGATCTTGGTATCCATTTTAATTTCTTCACCGGTTGGATTCCATTTGTAATCATATACCCAGGGCACATTGTAATCATTGATACCGAAACCGGCGGGCAGGTTGTTTTGATGCCAGGCATAATCACCGCCCTCTTTCTTACAGTTATAATAATATACTCGTCTGCCCCATAACAAGGTATTATTGGTTGGCACTAAATAAATATCGGCATCGGCCATATTTTTTGCAAAGCTGCAGTTAAGGAGATAGAATTGTGCATCCCGGTGATAACGGCCTAACTTAAAATCGTCATCGCCGGTGAATTTGCAGTTGATGAGAACCGTTTTTGATTGTTCGTATTTACTTCCGTCGTGCCAGATAGCGGCATTGCGGTCGCGGCAGATGAACGTACAGTTGTCGGCAAGCGCCCAACCCCGCGGACAATAAAAGTCAACGCCGCCTTCCATGATGCAATCTTTGAAATAGAACATGCCGCTGTCGGTATTCCATGGGCTAACCGTATCGCCGCCATAAGCACGGAAGATGCAGTTCTTAACGATCAGCCTTGTTGTAGCAAATGAACGCAATGCCATCTGGTGACTATAAGGCCGGATGGTTTTTATCTTCCCGCTGTCGTTTGCACAGGCGATCGTTTTCTCTTTTGTATTGTCTTTTCCGTAACTGTTGATGAAGGAAAGATTCTCCAGGGTAATGTCGCTTCCTTTCAGGTTGAGTGTAGCCGTTCCGTAATCGTCTTTATTATCGCAACGCCATTCTTCCCGGGCCTGGGCAATGGTAACAATTGTTTTTTTAGGATCCTCCCCCTTCAGTGTGATGAAGTTTTTATCAATGAATATCTTTTCGTTGTAGGTTCCGTTCTTTATAAATATGATGCGCTGTTCTTTTGCTTCGGCAGGCAGGCTGTTAACAGCGTCCTGTATGGATATGAAATTACCTGATCCATCCAGGGCAACCGTTACCTGTTTCTGGGCGAACGAACCCGTTACCACAATGAGTATGGCAGCGCAGAGAGATGATATTTTTTTATACAACCGCATTATTTTTTAGGCACCTGGGTCAATAACCATTTAACCAATTCATTGGCTGCTGAGAAATTTTCATATTCAGCCGGTATCTTTCTTCCATCCAGGTATTCATTATATATCCAGGGATCACCTACGGCAAACACCGTTCCTTTGCCGTATTTAGCCGTAGCCATGATCACATCGCCGTCCTGGCTGATCAATGCCTTTGCCGGGCTTTTAACTTCAATGGTACTGATCTCTTTCAGGTACATTTTCTTCGTTTTGCTGAAAACAGCATTGGGAGTCCTGTTATAAACCGCCCCTGTTTCAAACTCACTTCCCTTTACCATGTTGCGGCTTTTATCGGTAAAATGAATGCCGAATTTTTCCGGGAGTATATTATAATGTTTCAGGTCGCAGTTCATGGTATCGTTGGTCATTATGAGCAACACCCCGCCTGCTTTTACCCAGTTGGCAATTTCGGTGGCACTTTTTTCATCCATGTAATTGGGCGTTTTGGTATCCCGCATTCCATCGGGGTCAACCATTATATATACAGAAGCTCCTTTTAGGTTTGCAGCGGTGGGTGCCGCTTCCAGGCTGGAGATGCCGGCGCCATAGGACCGCCATATATCGCCGAAGAGGCTGAATCCGCCGTTCTCTGTATCGTCCCAGGTATAATGCCTGCGAACGTTCACCCCATAACTGTTCTTGCGCCATTCGTTGTTGAAATAATTGTCCATCACTACTTTTTTGCCGGCACCTGCTTTGGGTAAAGCGGCTATTTCCATTTCCACACTGCATAAGATGAAGGCGCCCATTCCTTTGGGATCATTTACCACCACCGGCTCTCTCATATAATATTCAAAACTGCCATCCCGGTATGGTTTACCACCCAGGCCGGAAACACTTACGGTTCCTTTTAAATTGGTTTGTCCGTTTGCATCCACTTCAATGAATTCTTTTATGATGCCGTTGTATCCCTTCTTCGCATTTTGTAAGTAAGTGGCGGGAATATATCCATTACGCACTGCCTTAGCCAGCGTGTACACCAGCATACAGGAGGCAGATGCTTCTTTGTAATTTTTTTCCCGGTTGGGCAGATCAAGAATGTCGTACCACAGGCCCGACTTTGCATCCTGCACCCCGGTCACGGCTTTTGCAAAGCGGTTCAATATTTTTATGATCGAATCCCTTCCCGGGTGATTGGCAGGAAAATGATCCAGCACATCTACCATGGCCATGCCGTACCAGCCCATGGCCCTTCCCCAGAAATGCGGAGAGCAACCGGTTTCCTTGTTGGCCCATTGCTGTTCTTTGCTTTCATCCCAGCCGTGATACAGCAATCCCGTTTTTGCATCACGGGTATGCCGTTCGATATTGATGAACTGCCGGGCTATATCATCAAACACCGAATCCTGCTTTGCCCATTTTGCATATTCTGCATAAAAGGGCTGTCCCATGTACAATCCATCCAGCCAAACCTGCCAGGGATATATCTTCTTGTGCCAGAA